>JAJFLP010000106.1 GCA_021772635.1 Verrucomicrobiota bacterium
TACCTCTTTCGGTGCCTTTTCGCGCTTTTTGGTCGAATCCGATGCTCAAGCATCGAATGTCGACCGAAAAAGCACGAAAATTCGACCGAAATAGGCAGGCGTGCGGACCACGATACCTTTTCGAACAGGGTCTAGTTAGAGTCCGTTCGAAAAGACCTTACGCCCACGCTCCGAACGTGGCCCGGGATACCATTTCAAAAACGCTCTAGACCTCGAGTTTACAACGACTCAGCGCGGGGTAAGCAGATCGACTCGGTCGCGACCAACATTCATAGGAAAACGAACCCTCAGTAATATGAGTAAGAATTCAGAAAAAACGATTCTGGTCGTCGATGATGATCTCTCTATTCTCACGGTTCTAGAGCGTGCACTGATCCGCGACGGTTATAACGTCCTGACGGCCGATGACGGCAAATCCGCGTTGGACATACTGGAAAGAAACGTCGTAAACCTGGTAATCACCGACGTCCATATGCCTCACCTATCGGGAACGGATCTGCTCGCAGAAATCAATCAATCATTCGGTTCAGTACCAGTGATTCTAATTACGGGAAAACCGACCGTCGACCTGGCTGTTGAGTGCATGAAAATAGGTGCACGCGATTACATCTCAAAACCCTTCAGTATCTCAAAAATAGAGGCAACTATTGAACGTGTTCTTAACAGCGTAAAAACGATATCACCGCCTACGATTAATGTCGCGACTACGCGGATCCGAGAAAAACCCAATATCCTGCCAGGATATAGCCTTATCGATCGAATCGGGGAGGGGAATATGGGGGTAGTTTACCTCGTCGAACGCGAAGAGGACGGCAAGGCCTACCAATACGCGCTCAAGTTATTTAAGCCGGTTGATTTTACAGAGGAACAACTTGCGAAGGCGAAGCAACGATTTCTTCAGGAAGCCGAAGCAGCTTCCAAGATTACTCATCCCAACGTCGTTGCGATTGAGGAATACGGGATGGACGAGACAGAGAATATCCACTATATCCTAATGGAATATATTGAGGGACTATCGTTAAAACATTATCTCGCGAAAGCAAATACGCTCAATTATCTGCAGAAGGCCAAGATCATCAGTCAGATTGCAGAAGGTCTCATACCGATCCATGAGTTAGACATATGTCATCGCGATATTAAGCCCGCCAATGTACTTATAGATGACGCGCTTCATGTGAAGATTACGGACTTTGGAATCGCGAAGCTTCCCGACTCAATGCTTACGCAAACGAATGATGTTATGGGTTCGCCCAGTTACATGTCACCTGAATCGTTCGTATCATCCAAGATTGACCATCGTGCAGATATTTTTTCACTCGGTGTGATGGCGTATGAATTATTTCTCGGGCGCCGTCCATTTGAAGCCCTGGGATTTCTGAGACTCTGCTACATAATCCGCCACGAGGACCCGGCTAAACCAACGACGATCGACAAAGACTTTCCTGAGGAACTGCAGATAATTCTTGAAAAAATGCTGCAGAAAAAACCGGACGACCGTTATAGCGAAGTGCGGGAAATTTCTGTTGCTCTGAATAATTTCATTTCGGTTGCCGAAGGTTCTTCATGACGCTTTTATAAGTATCTTTCCGGCTCTTCGTGGTTCTTGCGCATGCTGAACGGCGTCTTGAATACGGGTCAATGGATAGGTTTGTTCGATCGGATTATATAGCTTCTTACCACGAATGAGATGAATTAGACCATCGAACAACTCCTGGATCTCGGAGCGACTGGCACTAGAGAACCACGCGCTCCGCCAGAACCCCCGAATGCGGATATCCTTGAAAATAAGCGATGGGTTCGAAACTGTCACCGGTTCGCGGCCCATCGCTCCGTAGGTAACCATGGTTCCGCCCGGCGCCAGGCACTTCACGACCGCAGATGCCGCGGCGCCTCCAACAGCGTTCAACCCCAGCGGTATCCCCGACTCACCGGTTACTCTTCGGATTTCCTTCGGCGTTGCCGATTCGATCGTCATAACCTTTGTCGCGCCGAGGCCCTCCAAGTCGGAAGCGCGACCGACGTCCCTTACGATATTAATCGTTTTCAAGCCCCGTTGTTTCGCGATCTGGATAATCAGCCGTCCGACTGCAGAATTTGCCGCGTTTTGAATCAGCCACTCGCCCGCTTGAAGTTTTACGAAGTTCTCTAATAATAGCCATGCTGTTGTCGGGTTCACTGAAAGCATGGCAGCCTGTTCAATGTCGATATCAGAGGGTACAACTGTAAGCTTTCTGGAGTCGACTGCATACGCTTCGCACCACGCCCCGATCTCGGTGGGATTTACAACATGCTGTTCTATCGCCAGATTCGTTACTTCGTTCCCTGCCTGCATGACGATCCCAATCCCCTCGTTCCCGGGAACGAACGGCAAACGCGGCAGCTTACCGTATTTGCCCTCAATAATATTAATGTCAGCAGGATTAATCGGGGATGCTTGGACTGCAACAATCACTTCATGACCAGCAGGTTCCGGTAGCTTTGTAGTTTCCAACCGGAGGACATCTCTCGGGGCGCCGAACTCGCGTATACGGGTGGTTGTAATATTTAGAGGCATAATTAGTCCGGGGAAATTGGATCTCAGTGACTAGGCCCAAATCCAGCGAACTTTCGTTGGATTTTCTTCGTACTCGTAATCATAATCCCTTTCCAAATCTCACCTCGAAAAACCAGAAAGGATTACGATTATGATTGCGAAGAAAATCCGATGAACTTGAGCGGCAATAGCCATTCATCTTTTTCACTTGACTCGTTCAATAAAGTCCCCGACATACCACCGCGAATACGCCTATGGCTCTCTTACACGAATCAGATATAAAATCTTAACGCCCCTTATCCGAAAAGTGCGCTGGATCTAGACCTAGCATATAGGCTATAAATAGCCTATCGACGCGGGAGCCTGCTCCCTTAGGTTTGAGGATTGAAAACAGCGACCGATAAATTGGCACATTGCGGTTAGTCCGTCATTCGGGTACGTGTAATATAGGTAATCGACAGTGGCCAATAACTGCAGTTATTAATCACAATAAAAACTGACTGTCAACTTCAAAAAATGCAAAAGCCTGTTATTATTATAACTTGTCAGATTTCAATACCACCGTAAGATTCTGTAAATTTTCGCTACTTGCGAAGCTAAGATAATTCATTTTGAGGGCGGAACCCAATCGTTTTTTGGTAAGCTCTACAGGGAGAAATGTATGACTCAACTATCTAAATCCACTCCGCATTTGTCGGGCCGTGTCACGTTTATTGGGGTGGTTTTATTTGCCTTTTGGATTTTCGGCTCGGCGATGATTTCGCCTGTCTATGGGGCGACTGACAAAGATGTCAAAGTAGCTAAGAAAATCGCATCTAAGAGCGAAGCGTCCCTGCGAAAGTACGAAGCGCGCGTCAGGACCCTCCAGAAAGGTATGGTTAAGGCCGTCAAGCGTCGGCAGGCTGCCGAGAGCGCACGCGATGCTCGCAAGGGGACATCGGAAAAAAGGGGTCTTGAGAAGGCGAATCAACGCGTCGCCGCAATTCACAACGAAGTCAGTGCCCTCGAACAGCGTCTTGCCGATGCGCAGGCCGATGTTGATGCAGTAAAGATAACGACATCAGCGGCGAAAGCGGACTTGGTGAGACTGCGGAAACAACGCGATGATCAACGGGCTCAGCGTAAGTTGGAAGAAAGTCTCGGATACCGTTCAGATAGCAGTTCCAAAGCAGCTAGGTCCCCGATCCTGGGTTCTGAAGTAACGACAGCGAATCTGGCCGCGATGGATGAACGGATTACGGAGCTTGCTAGACTCGAGCCCATACTCAAAGAAGAGGTTGTTGCGGTTACGAAGATGGCGGAAAATGCGCGAACCGTACAGGAGCGCCGGGAGGCGATCGCTAATATTCGCGCGGCAGAAGACCGCGCAATCGGCGTAATTCGCGAACTTAGATTTCTCCGGGCGAATATCGTTCCTGCTCGAAAAGCCTTAGAACTTGCACGTCAACGATCTCCGGTGCCGGAATCTAACCGTAAAGAAATCACGCGCGCTGAGAAAAAAATCGCGAAAGCGGCTAAGGAACGTCGTGACAAAGAGGCGGCCGCAGCTGCCAAAACCGATCGACAAGAACGAAAAGAAGCGGCTCTCGCCCAGCGTACGAAAGCTGATATGGCAGCGAAGAAACGGCATTCAGCCGCTGCTGAGAAGACGAAAACCTTAGAGACAAGAAAGGCTGAAAAACGAAAGCTTGCGGAGGACAGAAAGGCGAGACGAATCGCTGAAAAAGCGCGAAAGCGCCACGAGAAGGAAGCCAAAGAAAAGGCCAAACTTGCGGCGAAAGAAAAAGCTGTGGAAGACGCTCGTCAGAAAGCTGAAAAGCGGAGGCAACGCGAGGAAGAGTTGGTTAAAAAGTTTATGGCAGAAAGACGGTTAGTGGCAGAACGACAAGCAAAGGAAAAGGCCGAGGAATTGGAGCGGCATCGCAGGGAGTTGGCTAAGATCCAAGCGGAAAAAAGGCGGATCACTGAGGAACGAGACGCGAGAATTAAAACTGCACGAGAGGAGCAGCTTGCCAAAGAACGAGCACTCGAAGCAGAGCGGCAGGCGCGAGAGAAAGCCGAAGAATTGCAGCGTCACCGAGATGAGTTAGCAAGCAAGGAGGCAGAAAAGCGACGGATAGCGACCGAGAAGGAATTGCGAATCAAGGAGGCCAAAGAGGCTGAGCTCGCTGCCACCCGCGCACGTGAGACGGCGCGTAAAAGGAGCCTTGCATTGAAGAAAGCGGAAGCCGAACGGTTGGAGGCGATGCGACAAGCCGAAAGGAAAAAGCGAGAAGAGTTTGCGGAGAAACAAAGGGTTATCGCCGAAAAAAAGGCTGCGAAACTGGCTGAAAGAGAGAGAAAGCGTCAGGCGAAACTGGCTGAAAGAGAGAGAAAACGCCAGGCGAAACTGGCTACTAAGAAGGCTGCGGCCGAGGCAAGGGAAAACGCTCGCGAGCAGGCGCGACAGCGTGAACAGCAGTTAGCGATAGAGAAGGCCGAAAAACGACGAGTTAAAGCCGAAAAACTGGCGCAGAAAAAGGCCGATGTGTTAAAACGTCAGCGAACAGAATTAGCGAGTATCGAAGCCGCGCAGCGCCGTGCAGCTGCCGCGCGGGAAGCGAAACCCGACGTCCGAGTACAAAAAGAAGCCGCACGAGCCGCGGGGCCAGACGTGGCTCGTAAGAAAGAGTTAGAAGTGATGGAGGCGAACAAAGCGCAACTCGCGGCAGCTCGTAAGAAAGAGTTAGAAGCGATGGAGGCTGAGAAAGACGGTCGCGCGGCGGCTCGCAAGAAAGAGTTAGAAGCGATGGAGGCGAAGAAAGCGCAACTCGCGGTAGCGCGCAAGAAAGAGTTGGCGGCGACCGAGGCTGAGAAAGCCCGACACGCAGCGGCCAAGCTAGCGAAAAGGCAGGCTGAGCAGAAGAGAAGACAGGCTGAGATGGAAGAGCGTAATAGAAAACGCCAACAGATCGACGCGGACAGGAAGGCGAAGAGGAAGGAAAAGGCGGCGAAACGTCAGGCCGAGCGTGAGCGGAAAGGGAAAATCGAGATGGAGAAACTTAAGCAGAAAGAAGTTGAACTAGCCAAGCGCACCGGGGCGAGAAAAGCGAAGGCACGAGCCGCGAAAGAGGAACGTTTAGCTTTGCTTGCTGCGAAAGAGAAGGAGCGCAGGAGTAAATTGGAGAAATTGCGAGCGGAGAAGGCGGCAATTGAGAAAGCTGCTTCTGAGCGGGAAAGCCAACGCCTTGTGGCGTTAAAAAAGTCGCTAAAAGGCAAGTTAGATGAAGCAGTTTCTAATGTTAATCGGGAAAAGCAGGCGTTGAAGTCAGTTGTTAAGAAGTACGAAGAAGCACTGGCGAGACAGAATACGGCGTTGCAAGCTTACTTGGGCACGATTTCAAATACTGACAGCAGTAGTGAGTCGAAATCTAAGGCTAAGAAAAACTATGACCTCGCGCGTCAGAAAGTAAATGCGTTAGTCAAAGATATTGATCGACATGAATCGAGTCTGAAAGAATTCGAAGAAGACGTCGAGAAAATCACGAAGCAACAGATAAAGTAGATTTATGCTAATTAGAATTCTGTTGACCGCGCAGTCCCATGCACTCGGTTTCGGGAATAAGTAGCGTACAAAAGCGGTGTTGAGGTTTAAACAAGATCATATAAGGCACTCAGTTTTGAGTGCTTTTTTTTTATTTCCGTCGATGATTTATTGATTGATATTCTTTCGACTTACGGTTTATTACATCGTTCGTCCGTGGTGCGGTGGAATAAGCCTCATCGGTATATGACGTACCAGTTTACGCCGGTACCAGAGTTGCGAACGACTTAGGCATCGCGTATTATTCTAGACTACTAAAAGGCTTGGAGTATGAAAACTATTATAGGAATTCTAGCCGTGGTCACATTTTCGGCTGTCAGTGCGGCAGCCGAGGAAGCGTCGGACATGGTTTCAGTTACTCAGATCATCGCAAACGGCGGCTGGGCAATGATCGTTCTTGTTGGATTGTCAATAATTTCCGTATTTATGATTGTATATTTTTTCTTTACACTTCGGTCAACCATTATCATGCCGGACGCGTTTTGTCTTGAGGCGGAGGGGATCGCCACGGACGGCGACGTCGAACGGCTCCACGCATTGTGTGAAGAGAACGGGTCCATTGGCGCCGGAATCATCGGCGCTGCCGCGCGATTATTACGAGACAATCCGGACGCCGACTACTTAGTTATCCGGAGCGTCATTGAAGACGAAGGCAGACGTCAGTCCAGTGTCCTTTGGCAAAAAATTCAGTACCTGATGGATATATCTATTGCGGCGCCTATGGTCGGACTATTAGGGACGGTTTTGGGGATGATTCAGGCGTTCGTTGGGCTTCAGGAGGATTTTGGGGCGGTAAAACCTATTGCATTATCAAGCGGTGTCTCGAAAGCGCTTGTAACGACTGCGGGAGGTTTAATCCTCGGTATATTCTGTATGCTTTTTTATTCGTATTTTCGAGGGCATGTGAACCAATTAATAACTCGGCTCGAAGAACGGTGCAATGATGTTCTGCATCGTTTCATATTCCGCAAAGAACCCAAGACTTTGAAATAGCGCGCTATTTCTTCAGCCTTGAAACCTTTGTAACTCATTGACGTCAAACACACTACGAACTCTCGTGACGAAATTCATGCATAGATCACGCTAATCTAATAAACGGCAACAATTTATGAATTTTCGTACGGATCTGAAAGAGACAAATCTTGGTTTCCAAATGGCGCCGATGGTAGACGTTGTTTTTCTATTGCTTATCTTTTTTATGGTTGCCACAGTATATGCCCAATGGGAGACAAAGATCGGACTGACCGTCCCAACGGCGGATAGTGGAATCCAGGCGAGTCGAAATCCGGGCGAGATCATCATCAACTTGGACGAGGGCGGTAAGATTTATATTAACTCTGTAGAGGTAAGCATCGAGCGCCTCCATAACCTTCTCTCGGAGATCGCGGAAACATTTACGGGACAACCAGTTATTATCCGTGCCGATAAGAAAACGAATTTTGAATCGGTAATAGAGGTATTGGATTTATGTCGCAAAGTAGATATTTGGAACGTTTCATTCGCGACCGTCCCTAAAAGTTCCGAAAACTAGCCTGACTAATTCATGCGATTCGTTGCGAGAGCGCTTAACTCGCTCATAATAAATCGATTAGAGAAAAATTGACTGCGAAAGTGAATAATCATTCACTGAGATGTAAAGTTGAGCTAATCGGCTTATTTGAGCAGAGATTCGGGCTTGTAGCAGAATACTTTTGAATTATTCAGGCCAGAGTTTATCGGGTAATCCGGACGAAAACCTGAAGACGTTCGGTATATTTTGGTCGACGTCGCTCGCTGGATTCAGACTTGCAGCGGTGCGAAGAGATATCCATTTAAGCATGCTCTTCCCTTCTTAATTCGGGCCTGCTCCAATATCAGAGACAACTCCCTCGAAGCTAGTGTATCGTGTACGTAATTCACTGTATCATGATTGCGCCTAATTTGGATGCAGGGATGCGGCAACTGAGGAACGGACATACCCGTAGGTCTGTCCTTCCTCAGTCGCCGTGAACCTGCGCCAAAAGAGGCACCTGAGGAAACGAAATGCCTCTCGTCATAAAACAATGAATTGCGTACACGACACACTAGGATTCTTTGCCAGTCCGTCTATCCGAGCGTGTCGGAAGGCCTTTCGTTTATGCCGGATCCTAACCAATCGTCGGCTCAAGCTCGTGTAGGCACTGTTACGGTTCCCTTGGGTATTGTGGTGTGGGTTAATCCCTATAGCTGAAAAAATGTATAAAATCCATTCCCTATTTTATTTTCTAATAGTTGCCATCCCTGCTTATTTGGTACTATCGCTTCCCGTTATGTCACAGAATTCACCGGAGGGCGATACAAGTGCTATTGATCTTAACCAAACAAGAGCCGAGGAACAATTTCAATTCGCTGAAGGGTTGCGACAACGCGAATTCTACGATCTTGCCGCCAGGGAATATGAAAAGGTTGTCACCGATTTTAGTACCTCCGATAAAGTTCCAAACGCCAACTATTTTCAGGCCGAATGTCTCTGGCGGCTAGGTGACACAGAAAAGGCGATCGCGTTACTGGACGAGCTGCGAACGAGATACCAGGATCAGGCGATTGGCCAACGCGCGTTGATCAAGTTGGCTACGATTCTATTCGAAACCGGAAAACTGAAATACGCTAGCCAACTTCTCCGGTACGCGTATGAAACACCTATCTTCAAAGGGGAGGTTCGCGAGAGTGTAATTTATTACCTGGGTGTTATTGCTGTTAAGGATGAGCAGTTCCCGGAGGCAACTTCACTATTCTCCGAGATCGTATCAAAAAAACCTACAGAGGCCCATGCCTACCATCCCTACGCGCTACTTCAGCTCGGTTATCTAAATTTAAATCTTGGTCGCTCCGACCAGGCATCCAGATACTTCGACCGACTTTCTGAGAATGCACACGTCCCAGAGCCGGTGGTTGAGGAAGCACTATTTCAACGTGGCGAGATCGCCTATCTAAAGGGTAACTATCTAACAGCCGCTGAATCATACACCCGGTTGTTACATGATTACCCGGAGGGGAGATTTCTCGATAATGCCTGGTTGAAACGTAATCGCAGCTACCTGAATTTGCGTAATTACCAGAAAATAATAGATCTTTTCAGCGAGCGTACAGCTCAAGACCTCCCGGTCAGTGACGAGTCACTGTACATTCACGGCCTCGCGCTCGTCAATTTGGGCTATTGTCAGCAAGCTGAGGCGGTCCTTCACGACTTAACCTCTCGATTTCCAGAAAGTGATTACCAGGTGTACGCTGAATATGAGTTAATCCAGTGCCACTTCAACGGAAAATCCTTTGACGACGGTCTCGCGAGAATCAAGATTTTCAAAGAGAAATTCGATGATAGCAAGCTGATTTCAGACGTGTATTTTCTCGAAGGACAACTGCTGCTGAACATGGATCGGCTAACTACCGCGGTCCAGGCACTGGAAGCCGGCTTAGCGCGGTTCGGGGCGCCTTGGGCCTATTACGACGACGCGGCCGTGGCCCTCGGCGATACCTATCGGAAATTAAAGGAGTACAAGAAAGCCGCTGAATCCTACATGAAACTATTAATCTCCAATAGCTACGCGCATCCTGCTCAGGCATTGTTTCTAGCGGCGCATTCTGAATCGCTGGCCGGCGACGGATTGGCGGCGTTTTCTGCCTACGAGTGGATTATTCGCGACTACCGCCAGTCTTCTGAAGCGCCTTTGGCGCTGTTGGCAATGGCAGAAATCAGGATCCGCGATCGTGCTTACGCGGATGCTATTGAGATACTACAGCGTTATTTCGTCGAATTTTCAGAACATGAGTCGGCTATTAAGGCGATATATCTGAGAGGGATGGTCTACTACGCAATAGAAGAGTTCGACGCGGCCGTCAGTGATTTAAGAGAGTTCGTCGGAAAAACAGCGAGCCACGAGAACATCGATCATAATCAGGCGAAACTCATTCTTGTATACAGTTTGTGGGAATCGAAAAATGAAAAAGAGGGACTCGAGATTTTCGCAGAGATTCTACAGGGAGACGAGCAGGGACGGAAGGCAATCGCGCCGTACTTTCTCGATGCCGCAGCGATTCGCTTTATCGATCTGAATAATTTCCGGATGGCGGAAAATTGTCTCACGTTGATGAAAGAGAACTCAGATCCGAAAGTCGGGTTTTTGGGAATGATCGGGTTAGGCAAGATTGCACTCAAGAAAGGCGACCTTGATGCCGCGGAGAAATTATTCTATGACCTAAAAATAAAGACTCGCAAGTTTCCGGCGATACGAGGATTGACTTTATCCTATTTGGGCGAAACGCTGCGACTCCTTGGAAGGGCGGACGAGGCGCATATCGCGTTTCAGGAAGCGTTAAAGTTGGAAATTAACGAAGATTACGCGCGTATCCAAGTCAGGCTTGGATTGGCCAGGTTGTACTTTGAACAGCAGAACCTCGATGAGGCGCTGCGGTTTGCGATTAGCGTATTCGTACTTTTCAACGACCGCGAACTCACCCCGAGGGCTATGCTTTTGGCGGTGCAAATTCTTGCACAACAGGGCAAAGAAAATGAGGCGAAGACTACCTACGACGAGTTGGAAGAGCGATATCCTGCGGCATTGGCATACTTCCGAAGTCGGGAGGATAGCCGCACGCTGTTTCTCAAGCAGTTCGAGTAATCTACACCGCGAGCGGGACAAATTTCGGTCCGGATTACCCGAGACTCTTCCCGCACGAGCGGACTCCGAGAATACGGAGAGACGATTTCAAATGATTGCGTATGAGACTCCGAACGATTTTTCGTCCCGCATGCGGATGAAGAGGTTCGGTATAGTCCCAGCTTGTGTAAAGTCGATTTAATATGAAGAGATGTATTTTTGTGCTTCACAATCGTTCCCGTGAATAAGGCGCCGCACGTGCGGGTCGGTTCACTGGAACGATGGATGAGCGCTATAAGACACTCCCCCTGCGGGTTGCACCTATTTTTCCACTGTATTGCGATGGTGAAATCAACAAGTCCCTACGGGTACGAGTTTGAATTCACCATCGTAGTACCGTAAGAAAATAGGCGCAATCGAATTATTCTAATTTATACAAGCAGGTACTAGACACCTTTAAAGGGCGAAACCGACACAAAACGGATGAGTTTTGTGCGGCTCTGCCTTAAAAATGTTGATACTGGATGCCTGATTCTGGAGATTAGCTGGACGCTGCTTTCTTTATCCGGCATCTAGCAACCAGTAT
>JAJFLP010000107.1 GCA_021772635.1 Verrucomicrobiota bacterium
ACTCGACCTACAATTACCCAGTATTCGTCGCCACGTCCAACAATGCCATGCTGCCGCCCGGCCGTCATTACACAAGTAAGGAAATACCAGCCTGATCTATGCATCAATTTCGTTACGAGCGCTTTTAGCTGGCCTGAGATCGATGAGTTACAAAGGTTGTACGGCTGAAGAAATATTGAAATGTCGGCTGGATCTCTTAGTCTAGTCCCGTGACCACGGGATCGTACGTTCTTTGTAACTCATTTAGATTAGGTCTGATACATGCTCGAAGTAGAAACTTTATGCATAGATCAGGCTAGATCACTTAACGCCCGACTTCAGTCCGTAGCGGCAGGCGGTTCTCAGTACAAAAAATGCGCCAGTCCGGCACCGAGTTTTCGAAAAATTGTTCGGAGTCTTATGCGCAACGAAATTCAAATCATCCGAAATCTCAACTGCTTGCAGTCTAGTTCGAAAACTCAACCACGATCAGTATACCATGCCCTGCTGAGATTTAAAATAAAAAAACGAGGGGCGAAGCCCCTCGTTTTTGATATTTACCCTATCAAACCAAGTTGATTAGTTGGAGAACTTTGTACCGTTCGAACCTGGTTTTGCACCTTGGACGTGACCGTCGATAAACAGGACGTTCATCCAAGCATTGCTCGGGTGATTGCCGGAAGCATCATAGGCAACCGAATTTTCTGTCGGATTATCGTTATCATCCTTAACTCCGGAACCAACATATGCGTAGTTCATAGCTGAGGACTGATCCGATGGAGCTGTTGTGCTCGGGCAACCATAGACCTTACCATTCTGCAAATACCCTTCAACATTCATTACAGCAAGGTTGTTGCCAGCAAATCCCTGATCGTTCGGGAAGAATCCGTCGTACTCACCAGAGTACATCAAGCATGCCAAACCAATCTGCTTCATGTTACCTGCACAGTTAATACGTCTGGCTTTCTCACGAGCCTTACTTAGAGCCGGCAATAGCATGCCAGCAAGGATGGCGATGATCGCGATCACGACCAACAGCTCAATTAGTGTAAATTGCTTTTTGCGGTTTGTCTCCATTCTCTACCTCCTGTTATTATTGTTTGTGTTTTTGTTTTGTAGTTGATTGGGTACTGAAAATTCACTACCTTCCGTACACTTGATTATGAGTATATCAAAATTAAAATTGTATTGCAAGACTTAAATTGATTTTTTTATCTTGCGCTTGGAGTCACTGGCCGCAGGGGCGTGGCTCAGAATAGACCCATCGAAAATGTCGCGTCCGCGCCATCGTAAATCATCAGTCGTCGAGGCAGGTTCTAAGCAAGTATCCACGGCGGCTCCAAGGCAAAGTATGTCGACAAGCACGTCTTATACAACTGATAACAACCTAACTGCCTGATTCGTGATAAACAAAGATTATACCAAACTTGCGTGCAGCAAGGACAATGTGATGGCGACGACATTGATTTTTACTACGTTATTGCTGTTCCTGCCAACGCTTAGTTTCCCATTCCTTGATGGCTGGGATGACAACCTTTATGTGACTGATGTTCGTAACAGCCTGTCTATCTCGTTCGAAAACATCATGCTGTGGTGCACATGTTATGTCGTCGGAAATTATCACCCGCTAACGATGTTTTCATTGATGTTCGACAATACAGTATGGGGAACGAACCCACTCGGATTTCATATACAAAACCTGTTTTGGCACTGCGTGGCCGTACTGGGCTTCTACCGATGTCTCAGTTGTCTCAACTTTACCGGGTTGCTCCGTTTCTTTACGGCACTGGTTTTCGCGATACACCCGCAACGCGTCGAGTCTGTTGTTTGGATTGCGGAACGAAAAGATGTATTATGCGCCGCCTTATATATTTGGTCCTTAGAAAGGTTTTTAAATAGCCGTCGAGACACGGTTGGACGATTCCCGGTCGCCGCCTTTGTGCTGTTTCTTGGTGCCTTGCTGTCGAAGCCAATGGCCATCAGTCTACCGTTTATTCTTGCGTTATACGAAATTCATCGTCGCCGTGCGTACAACTTCAGCGCCCTTAAAGGCCTCTGGCCATTCTTCATCGTGAGCGCTGTATTTATCCCGGTTGTACTTCACTCCCAGCAAGGTGCAATCGAGGCATATGTAGATCCTCTCCGGCAATCAGCGGTAGTATTTCACAATGTGATTTTTTACATATTAAAATTATTTTATCCGGTTAATCTAAACCCTATATATCCGCGAGTTGCTTTCACGTCGATGACCGCGTTGGTGCTGTTATTAACGTATTCTCTGCTGTTGATCGCTTTGACTCAATCCTATCGGGCGAACGCGGATAAACTCCGGTACGATATCGTACCGCTGTGCCTGGGTTACCTGGTTTCACTCGCTCCGGTATCCGGATTAATCCCCATCGGCGCGATAGATTATGCAGACCGGTATAGTTATCTCCCGTCACTATTTCTCTTGGTGCTCGGCGCGGCATGCGCGCGGCGATTCGCTGAGGCTCAGAGGTTGGAACCGTTAAGTTCCAGCAATACCGCGTTACTAAAGTGGTTTCGCAAACTCAGGACGGTACTGATCCAAAAGTCTGCAATCATTAAGATCGTGACTATCGGATACCTGGTCGTTATTTCATCGAACACAATTATATACGCGCAAGCGTGGCGGAGTACGTATCACCTGCTCTCGTGGGCTAATCACACTGACACGGTTAACCCTGTCGCAATAGGAATGCTTGCGGAGTTGGAAATTGAGCAGGGGAATTTTCTGCGCGTTTTTGAGTTGGCAGACAAATTGGCTAACGCGGAGAAAAGGGGATTACAAGCACATCATATTAAAGCCTTAGCAATCAAGGCGGACTATCTCAGGGGAGTAGCGGCTTACAAATTGAATAATACTCGCCAAGCGTTAGGATACCTGTCCAATATCGAGCCTCACCTAAACGTCGAATCGCTCAGAGAGGTTCTTAATTATAAAACCTACTACTCAGTTATGGGCGATTGTTACCGGTCTATTGGGGAGTATCAGAAGTCGACGGGCTACTACAACCAAGTATTGGAAACAAACCCTAACGATTTCGGGGCTTTATTAAATCGCGGCGCGAGTTATTTCGAAACGAAGAACTATTTGAGGGCGGTACACGATTTCGAGCGCGCGCTCGAGCTGAAGCCGCACGATCGGCGCGCAGCGCACAATCTGGTCCAAGCACAAAACGAAGTTAACGCAGGCCCCGAAGCGAAATAGCATAAGGAAAGTCCTACTCATATGGAATCAGAGACTGAACAGGCGCGTCATCGTTTAAGCATTATCGTTCCCGTATATAATGAGCAGTCGACGATCGCAACAATAATCGAAAAAGTACTTGCCGTTGATTTACCGGGTATAGAAAAGGAGATTATCGTAGTCGATGACGGTTCACGCGATCAAACACCATCGATTATCGAAGATAAGATTAAGCAGCACCCCACTATCCTCAAAGTACACACATCCTTAATAAATCTCGGTAAAGGTGCGGCGATTCGATACGGTCTTGAGTACGCAACCGGTGATATCGTCGTGATCCAGGATGCCGACCTTGAATTGACTCCCGACGAGTATCCAATTCTGTTAGAACCAATCCTCGCCAACACAGCCGACGTTGTATACGGATCCCGGTTTCGAAAACCATCATCGAATATCTCACTGCGAACGTATGCCGCAAACCGGATCCTGACCGGATTAACGAATCTTTTATACGGAAGCAACCTTACCGATATGGCCACCGCCTATAAGGTATTTCGGCGCAGTATTATAGGTGAATTATCCCTGCGATCAGCGCGCTTTGAGTTTGAACCAGAAGTGACGGCAAAACTGTTGCTCGCCGGCCATAAGATCGTGGAAGTTCCGATCTCATACAATCCGAGGACAGTTGCCGAGGGTAAAACAATCGGATGGATCGACGGCGTTGAGTATATCTACACGCTGTTAAAGTATCGATTCTTCTAGGGGTAAAATAAGCGAACATTCCGATTCGTACTCGTAATCTTTCTGATTTTTCGAGGTGAAATTTGTGAGAGATTACGATTATGATTGTGATTACGGGTACGATAACGAAGAAAATCCAACGAAAAGTTCGCTGGATTTTGGTCAGCGGAACACCATTTTTTGCGTCACTTCCAATACTTCGTATCTATAAACGGGGACAGAGCCCAATGTAAACGGGAAGGGGCCAAGACGATCGAAGTAAAATCCAGCACCAGTTTCCATACTCATCGTCGCCGCAGGCAAACCACCATTAATCTCCACATGATCAATTGTCTTGACATGGGTCGGCGCGAATAGGAATCTTCCGTAATTGGTCTCCGGAATGACCATCCGATCACCGGGTATTAAGCGTGAATTCTTCATGTCAAAGGGTTTGTGTCCCAAAAGCTCCATATAATACTGAAACCCCCAATGCCCCTGAAACCACAGAGTTCCAGTAACCTCGCTATATCGTTCACTCAACGATCTGGCCGCGTCACGCGCACTTTCGGCGAAACTTCGATCCGCGGCAGCGACAACGAATGAGATCGCGGCGCTCGCAAGCAAGGGTAATCCAAGCCTCAGAATGGGCCTTTCCGGGTTAACAGATCCTCTCGTACGGATTCGAAGAACGGCAATAACGGCAACCGGCGTAATTATCAGAACCAGCGACCGGCAGTTGACGGTCCAATTCACGAACCCGGTAAAAACGATGATTCCGATCGTCCACAGTACGAGAAGTACCCCATTTGCGTTTCGATTCGACCAGAGATGCAGTATCACAACAGTCAGCACATGGATACCTGCAGTGAGAAATACGGCAAAATGGAACATCCACAACCAGTTTAACCCCGGATCCTGAGGTATCGGATATACCCCTAGCGTATTGTTCAAAAGCGCCCGGGCGGTGATTAGAATAGCCAGAAAAAATAAGCCCCAAATAATACATATCCTTCTAGTCCATAGGAGTGGGCCTAGGAAAGCCAGCGGTGCGTATCCACCTCCAACAAAAAATAATGTTAAAAGCCCGCGAGTAAAAGGATCGCGATCGCCCTGACTGCCGGTCGCATATCTTGCAGCGTCGAATACCGGAACCCGACCATAAAGGTTCGCTGCTACACATTGGTATAGAATAAAAATTGCGACCGGTATCAACAAGAAAGTCAGTTGTCTTGGGAGTGACCGTTTGTAACAACAGGAGTAAACGAGAAGCAACGGGACCAATGCAATACCGTGAAATTTAGTCAACATACACGCCCCGGCAGCGACGCTTGCGATAAATAAAAAATAGTTCTTGCCGCTATTTAATCCAATGATCCAGAAAACCACCGCCCAAATCCAAAACGCAGCCATCCAGACATCAGCCATGATGGTCGTTGCGGATACCCAAAAAACTGGCGTCACCAATGCTATTACACTCGCCAGAAGACCGGAGCCCCCGAGGAGTTGTGTGAGATGGAAAGTCCCGACGATGAAGAGGATTGCCGGCAACATATATCCCGCGTGCACGGGAATCTCTTGTTCACCAAACACAGCCACAAGAGTTGCCAGAAAGTATGAATTCAGCGGGGGATGATTGATATGGGTCCACAGCGGTTCGGATTGTCCGTACCAATTCTGCCTGGCGGCAAATGGCCGAGTCCAGTCTGAATTGATCGTATGCTGTGCACTCCAGATAAACGTCACGTCGTCAATATGAAATGGTTTATTGAGATGCGGCGCTAGAAACAGGGCGGTAAGAACACAGATAACGATGACCTTCGTTGACAAATTGGGCTTTAGAAAAAAATCTTTTCGCATGAATTGTGGGGCTTTAAGAATATAATTTTTCGCGACTAATCGCAGTCACCTCATTGTGCGGCAATAGTCAGAAGTACTGGCCCAATCTAGCGACCCTAGAGTCGCAAGGCAATCAGAGTTCCCTTTTGCTTTTAGCCAATTGCAACGGGCTAAACTTCACTTTACTTTGAGAGGACTCGCTGATCGGAGTTGACATCTAACCTCGTTCTAATCAAATCAACCGCCCGCGATGAAGAATAAATTGAAGATCACCGGCTCAAAACATGCTGAAGCAGGTTGGCAAAGACTTTCCGTTATCACGCTAGCAATTTTGTGGTCTGCGGTCGTGGTCTATATGCACTTCCCGGCTGAAACCATGGTAGGAAACGATGATTTCTATCATATCCAGATTGCACAGCTAATGCAGGAGGAAGGCCTTTTTATCAAAGACTTTCCATATGCGACAGAATCCGTATGGATCGATGCATATTTCGACAAGGAGTGGCTCTTCCATGTCGCTCTGGTCCCGTTCTTAAAATTCGGAAAACTAACGGGCGCCAAGATCGCGATAGTGTTCTTTAACGTCCTAATCGTTCTGGCGATTTGGTACCTGGCCATAACGGTCGGAATCCATAGGCCTTTCTGGTGGCTGCTGATTCTTCCCTATTGCGCATACAACTGGTATTGGACCCGACTACTAATGTGCCGCCCTCATCTGCTCTCGATCGCAATACTATTCCTGTCTCTGGCGTTGATGCTGAAGCGCCGAGGCCTGCTCCTCTCTATCGTCAGCGTCTTATATGCGCTATCGTACACGGGCCACTGGCAGATCCTGGGACTCGTGATCATTTACGATATTTTCTACGTTACATTCGATGAAACGGGATCAAGACGCAAAACGTTTAAAAAATGTTTTCCCATGGCGGCCTATTGTGCAGCCGGGCTTATTGTCGGCGAATTACTTCACCCGAACTTCCCGAATAATATCCGCGGGCTATATCTTCAAAATATTCTGGTACTGAACTCCTACTGGGATGCCTCAAATGAACTCTTTCGCCTACGACCACAGGAGTTGGGTCAGGTTGGATTTCGTTTCCTGCTCGTTAATTTCGCGCCAATTTTAGTCTTTCTTCTCTTAGCGCTTATTCGCGGGGTCGTCCAGCGTCCCGTTCTGACCCGAAACACGCGACTTCTCGGGTGTTATTTGCTGATATATATCGTTCTAACCGTACAGAGTTTCCGATTCCTGGAATACCTGGTGCCAATGTCGATTCTCCTTTTCGCGCTCTATTTTCAATCCAATTCGCTGTCGCTCGTGATACGACATAGAGCAGTCACTACTACCTTAGCGGTAATGCTGCTGATTTTCATGATAGCCGGGCTAGGTAAATGTTACGTGAAGAATGTTTATTTTAAGAGAATCGCGCAGAAAAATGAACGGAAGTATGCGCGTGCATCAGACTGGATTCGGGATAATCTTGAGGATAAGGAAATCGTGTATACGACCACTTGGGGAGCGACGCCGCCACTTTTCTTCGGCGCAAGCAAACAGAGGTATCTCGTGTTTCTGGACCCCTACTTTATGTACGCCCGCTCGCCGGATCGCTTGAAAATCTGGCATAATATCAATTTGGGACTTTACGAAAATCCGGCGTCAATGATAAAAGATATCTTCAACGCGAGAACAGTATTCGTTGCGGAACATCACAAGGAGTTACTCGCTCAACTTAAAAACGACGCTACCGCACGGCATGTATACGAAGGGCCCCTGGGAGAAAATATATTTCTCTTATCCGATACTCCGCTATTAAACTAGCCTGATCTATGCACGAACTTTCTACTGCGAGCACGCATTGTACATGACCTAAATGACTTACAAAGAACCAAAGACTTTGAAATAGCTCGCTATTACTTCAGCCCTGAAACCTTCGTAACTCATTGATCTCAGACACACCTACGAACTTTCGTGACGAAATTCATGCATAATGCAGGCTAGCCTGCAAGCCGACGAATTCCTGACTCCCAAACGCATTCTGGTCGCATGGTCCGGATTATCCGTCCTGTATTGAACGGGATACTCGCTCATGCGGGAAGATTCCGCGAAGGAGAAGCGATATTATTCTCGGCGAGCGAAGTTGCGAGGGTTTCTCGAGTTTCGTGTAATGAGGATTAAATCGTTTTTGTCGCCTCCGATTTCCGACACTCTTCTTCCTTGCACCGATCCTCTAGAAGCTGCTCGATGAGAGTCGCGAGGGACATTTCCAGGGATGCCTGGGTTAGAACCGCGAATACGGGCCACTCTCCGTTCGATTTATACGCACGTATGAATTCATAGATTTTCTCAGTTGGTACTTGCGCGAAAACGATCACGGGCGCCGGGATTCCCGTGCGCGATACGTTAGCACTGATGCTTTCCGGCATCAGCTTCTCACCCTTCGAAGACCGGAGGACTAAATCTTTAATAACCGTGTTGAGGTCTTTGTAAGTCCAGTATAGGGGCGCCGGCACGTTCAGGTCGGAACTAATACTCTGCAGCCGTGCGAACGATCCAGCGTTATCTGGGTATGTAAAAATTGTCATAGTATCGAAGATTCAAGCCTGCCCCCTGAATTCTTAGCCCTGCGCCAAGGAAAAAATATCAGTCTCATGGACTAGCCTGGTCTATGCATGAATTTTGTTGCGAGAAGTAGTAGAACTCTTGAGGTTAATGACTTGCGACGGTTCTAAGGCTGACGGAATAGTGAACTATTTCGAAGTCTTAGGTTCTTCGAAAGTCCTTAAGATCAGGTGATATACGATTTCGCAGTAGAAATCCATGCATAGAACAGGCTAGGGTGTAAACAATTGATTACCGGGTGCGGGCGGACTCTCTGCATAAATAAACGTTTGGGGTAATTCAGCCCCCTCGCGCTCTGGCGGCTCGAAATCAGTACTCCAGGAGATTCCGGATATAAATCGAATACTCAAAGGCAATCAGCGTACCCGTCACGATCGATCGGATTTCGAAGTGCCGCTAAGTCTTTCCATTTCCTCCATCATCCATGCAGTCCAGCGATTGGACTGACCTTTTTCCAATTCGGAAAGAGGGATTTCCTGAATAGTTGCATCTACGGCGCTTAGAACGGTCTCATCTGTGAGGCCCATTTCGGTGGATAGGTCACCGTCCACACCCCCGAAATCAGTCGGGTTCGGCATCAAGACGGACCGACTTGTATAACCCCCTGGACCGTCGTCTCGCTGGATTAACTGGAAGTGCAACAGCGGCCGCAGGAACAAGCCCCAAATCGACCCCCACCCGGATACTCCAGTATCCCTTGCCCTATTTCCCATTGCCGCCAATAAGAATGCTGAGAACAGCAAGATGCACGATGCCAAGTGATATGAATTATGGCTGATGAATGGTCTACTGATGTGAATCAGTAAAACATAGACGATTCCGGCCACCAGGATAAGCTCATATGGAAATATTTTTATCCTTTTGACGATCAACTCCCCGTAGGCCGCCAACTTTTTCATTGGCGCAGGAACGTCGTCAGGGTTCATCCAATGAAATAATGTAATAAGGGACGATAGGAGTAACAGAACCAGGAGACCGACCTTGGCGCGATCGGACTGACAGAGGATGTTGGCAAATACGTAGAATACGGTCAGGATAAGAAACGGGCTGATTTCCGACAGTGGTATCAGCCCTGTTGATTTCGAAGATTGTTTGCTCATGGATACAATCCCTCCGGGGGAAAAGCGAACAGCTCTACCACCGCGATCCACAGGTTCCTGCCGGTGAATATTACGATGAATTATCCCAAGGTGGGTCTGACTTGACCAACTGAACTACTCGACTACGAACCGGGAGAGTGCAAGCTGTGGATTCGGCCTACTTATAAACGCGCTCACTATAAAATGCCCCAGCGACTTCGGATATTCTATAGTACAATCGATGGTATTACTTGCAATACCGCAACAAAAATTTTTATTATCCGATTGCCGAATTCATTGATCCACACTTTATTAGGAACTCTTGCTTATCCCCACACTCCGCCTGCGGGAGTATGCGCGCCAACTGTCGCGGGACGAACCTGCCTCATGTGCGACTGGATTAGACTTTCGTAAGTAACCGACTGAAAACAAACAGGTTGTTTTGACTATGCATTTCCAGGATTTGATACTAGCGCTTCAGGACTTTTGGCGTACACGAGGTTGCCTGATCACTCAACCCTATGATGTGGAGAAAGGTGCCGGCACATTTAATCCATCTACCTTTCTGCGCGCTCTAGGGCCAGAGCCATTCAACGCCGCCTACGTCGAACCGTGTCGCCGCCCCACAGACGGACGTTACGGCGAGAACCCAATCCGAATGCAGCATTACTATCAATTCCAGGTAGTCATGAAGCCGAATCCCGATAATTTAGTGGAACTTTACATCGCGTCTCTGGCGGCGATCGGTATTAACTCCACTGATCACGATATCAGACTCGTCCACGATGACTGGGAGTCCCCGACCTTGGGAGCCTGGGGGCTGGGTTGGGAGGTATGGATCGACGGTATGGAGGTAACACAGTTTACTTACTTCCAACAAGTCGGAGGATTTGAGCTGAAACCAGTAATGGGTGAAATCACTTATGGACTGGAGCGGTTATGTATGTTCCTGCAAGATGTCGATAGCGTGTACGACCTCGCGTACAACGCGGACGTCACTTACGGTGACTTATTTCACCAGAACGAGATTCAATTTTCACGGCACAACTTTGAGTATGCTGACGTATCTCTGCACCTCGATTTGTTCGAAAAGTACGAATCCGAGTGCAATAAGCTGTGTGAGGTGGAGAATCCGGGACCAGCAGCGGATTACTGTCTAAAAGCGAGTCATTCGTTTAATATTTTGGATGCACGCGGTGCGATCTCGGTAAACGAACGGCAGGGGTACATACTGCGTGTACGAAAATTGGCCCGAACTGTTGCGGAGAAGTGGCTGGAATCAAGAGAGCAATTAAAATTTCCTTTATTGAAGCCGGATTCTCTAACAGCTGCGAAAGATGACCTCGGGAAGCCGAATCTGACTTCCACGGGTAATATCGAACCTGATGCTGGAGCAGACGTCCGATTACCACTGCTTATCGAGATCGGCGTTGAAGAGATGCCGGCTCAAGTATTTACACCACTACTTCGCGATTTGCCAGCGCTGGTCGAAAAACGATTGGGCTCATGTAACCTCGACATTCGGAACACCGAAGTTTTCTTGACACCACGTCGAATTTTGGTATCCATCGATTCATTGCTGACACGGCAATCCGACCAGAGTCTATGTGTCAAAGGCCCGCCGCTAAGTATCGCGAAAGATCAGGATGGACATTGGACAAAAGCCGCCTTGGGCTTCGCAAAAAAGAATGGTATAGAAATCGACGCTGCCGAAGTTCGTGACATAAAGGGTACCGAGTATCTCTTCGCGTCGGTAGAGAAACCGGGTTCGTCGGCGATTGATATTCTCGCAACTGCAATCCCGGAATTGATGGGTGCCATTCCGTGGTATAAAACGATGCGCTGGGGCAGCGGGACGACGGGATTTGTGAGACCGGTTAAGTGGCTTATCGTCCTACTTGGGAATACTACAATCCCGGTGAACTTCGCCGGCATACAGGCCCAGGCGAACTCACACGGACACCGCTTTCTGAGTCCGGGCGAGGTTTCGGGAACTAGCGTGCGAGAAGGATTCCTTGACAACCTCGAAGCCGCTTCGGTCATTGCCGACCACGGACGGCGGAAGCAGCGAATACGCGGGCAAATACTCGAAATCGCGGGCGAGAATAATCTGCAATGGATTGACGATGAGTCGTTGCTCTGGGAGGTGACCAACCTTGTGGAATATCCGTTTCCGATATTGGGAACTTTCGATTCGAGGTATCTGAAGATTCCCGAGATCGTCCTGATTTCCGAAATGAAGAAACATCAAAGGTATTTCCCACTTCATAATTGCGACGGGACGCTTTCCAATTCGTTCGTTGCCATTTCGAATATGGACTGTGCTGACCACGCGGTCGTTCGGAGCGGTTACGAGAAGGTCGTTCGCTCGCGATTCGCAGATGCTGATTTTTTTCTAACAGAAGACCTGAAACGTCCGTTGCACTCGCGAATTGACGATCTGTCGAAATCCATTTTCCAAGCGCAACTAGGGACAATATCAGATAAGGTCGAGAGGATTACACGGCTATCTGCGTTCATAGCTGAAAGGCTTGAGTTAAGCACTCAAGAATCTGCGACGATTTCCGAGATTTCTCGATTGTGCAAGACTGATTTAACAACGCATATGGTTGCTGAGTTCCCAGAACTCCAGGGAGAGATCGGCTGTTATTATGCACAGCGGCAGAACCTCTCCGAAACAGTCGCGTCAGGTATCCGAGAACACTACTTACCAAAATCTCTATCCGACACGTTTCCTTCGTCTAAAGAAGCGGCCGTCGTCGGGCTCGCAGACCGAGTAGATTCGCTAGTTGGAATTTTCGGGATTGGTAAGGGCCCAACCGGGTCTGCCGACCCGTTTGCGCTACGCCGGGCGTGTCTAACAAGTATTGCCATAATTGTCAATGAAAAGTTCGAATTGAACATCGCTGACATAATCGACCATGCCATAAGTGGTTACGGTGAAGTTTTATCAGACATTGCAGCAACCGATCTCCGAGAGTTGGTACTCAAATTCTACTGCGCGCGAATGAGGGGATTTCTTCAGGACGACGGGAACCCGATCTTGAGCAGCGGATTTTCGTACGACTCTGTGCGGTCTGTCATGAGCGCATCCGCCGCGTGGTATGATTTCAGCGATCTAATTAGCCGTGTAACCGCAATGGAGACATTTCGTCAACGCGACGATTTTACAGATGTGGCAGCAACGTTCAAGCGCGCCCACAATATTATACGAGATGACTTTTCTTCCGGCGACGTTAACGTTGAGAAGCTGCTACTCAAGGAAGAAAAGTTGCTGTGGAGAAACGCGATTGAAACGGAGGAGAAAATCAACGAGCTGCTAGGCTCGAAAGATTATGTGGACGCGCTATCCCTAATCGCGCCACTGAGATTGCCGGTTAATGATTTTTTCGACGCGGTCTTAGTAAATGACCCTGATTCCGAGATACGCGATAATCGCCGACGGCTCGTCGCGAAAGTTGTAGAACTCGTGCTGCGAATCGCCGATTTCTCAGAACTGCAGTAGCCGACGGTTCGAGCGCAGGGTCCGTTGGCCCGAATCAATGATGCTACGGCATTGACCGTATTCTAGTGAACGCTTTTGATTATCTCTATTATATCAGCGACGCCTGGGCGACCTTCTTTGTCATCCGCCAGCATGCGATCGATCAAATCCGCAAATTGCGGATTCAATCCGGGGACATGTGCAGTAATCGGAGTAACCTCCTGCTCCATGCGATTCTTTATCACCTGCATCGGCGTATCGCCGGAAAACGGGGACACACCCGACAGAACAAAGTACAATGTTGCGCCAAGCGAGTAGATGTCGGACTTGATGTCGATATTACTGTCTCCGAATATGCTCTCTGGAGCCGCGTATTGGGGTGTTCCTTTGAAAACGTCGTCGCTGAAAACGGTCTTTTCGTCGACCCCCCGCGATAACCCGAAATCTAGTAACTTAAGGTAGCCGTCGTCAGTAATCATAATATTGATCGGTTTTATGTCTCGATGGATGATATTCATGGATTCGAAATCCCTCAGAACCTTTACAAGTTCGAACGCGACGATGTGCGTTTCTTCTTCAGTCATCGGCCCCGAATCATCAATCCTATCTTGCAGCGTCTGCCCCTTTAAAAACTCCATCGCCAAGTAAAAGACCTTCTCGGTACCGAAGTTATGGAGTTTTACTATGTTCGGATTATTTAACCGCGACAGTCCGTAGGCCTCGCGGAGGAAGAGTGCCATGAACTGCTGATCAGCCAAGTCTTCCGGGGGTAGCTTAAAAACCTTAAGCGCTACTTCGAGCGGCGGCTTGATTGTAATATCTTTGGCATGATAAACGTCGGCGAATGAGCCGGAACCGAGTTTTTCGATCACCTCATATCGATCGGCGAAAACTGTTCCGGGGAAGACATCTAGTATCTCTGGAATATCGCTGGTCCGCTTTTTGAGGGCAACCGTCGCTTTTGCTAATAATTCCGCCTGATTAAACGGTTTAATGATGTAATCATCTGCTCCGACGAAAAATCCGTTCGTAATCGCCTCTTCGGTTTTCTCCGACGATACGATAATCACGGATACACTATGGAACTCCCGGCGAATACACTGGCACACTTCAAGCCCCGTAATACCTGACATATTAACGTCGACAATAACAAGATCCGCAGGACGTTCTCTCAATGCTGCCAGAACTTCTTCACCGCTATCGACGATTCGCACGTCATCGTACCTCCCCGAAAGCGCGTTTTTATATAGCACTCGAAGAAATTCATCGTCGTCTCCGCAAACAATTGATGGCATGAAAAATACCTCTAAATCGATCTCAGTGAATGGTAATAATCGTATGAGACACGGGCTAATACCGTGAAATAAGGATAGGAGAGACAGTCCCGGGTGTGCGTAAGCCTAATATATCCGTACCGAACATGGCCGACACAGCGGTATTTGCTGTCCGTCGCAATATCGCAGACAATCACGGGATATTATATGATGCCGCGCTGGCTGCCAGTACTTTATTCGCGGTAAACATGGAGAATAATTAGACTGTTCCAGACGCATGATTATAACACCGCGAATTTAGACGGCAAGCTGTCGATTATTTGAATATCCGTGATGCAAGCGCCCTCTCGTTACTCCACAGGTCTCCTATTGAATGACAGAAACTCCGTGCTCATTGACAAACTACGAAACTCACACTCTCTATCACAAGATCCGAAGATCACTCTAATCGCCGCCGCTTAGACTTTTCGCGACACGTTTCGAGAACTGCTCGATCCGCACAGCATCGGGGGGAATCGGGGAATAGCGCAACGCCTCATACTTATCCAGTAACTCGAGCAACGTCGCGCGATTCGGAACGTCAACTGTCCCGATTCGATTAATCAAATCACGAACAGTTGTATTCGCCGCGCGATTGACGTTGAATCGGCGTAGATAGGTCTCGACGTCTGCAAGAATTAAATTAAGACGTCGAATATATACTCTATCATATACCTCTTGCCGTTTACCTCGACGTATAGTGATAAACAGCATCACCCCGCTAATAATCGCAATCCCACCCCATCCAATATACCATGCTGTTCCGCGGAACAGCCAAAACAACAACTCCCCCACCCCACCGAGAAATGAGAATACAGCTTGGGCGAAGTATCCGCGCTTGACTTGCGCATATAAACTCTTCCAGAATACAGTAAACTGCTCCAGAGGAGCAGCGAGACGTCCGCCCGTTCGAACCTCACCGGAAGGAATCCCAATCGCCGGGGTGGCTTCGACTAGAATCCATTTCTGACTCTCCTGTATCCAGGCTTCAACCCAGGCGTGACAGTCGCCCAACCGAGCGATCCAATAGTCCTGATTGGGGTGAGGCTCCATGCAAACAAACCCCGTTACGTACCGAGTCGGGATTCCCTGAATCCTCAGCATCAATGCCGCAGCGCTGGCGAACAACTCACAATGCCCAGCTCGATTCACCGTCAAGAACTGATTGACCGGGTCACCACTAACTTCGAATTTCCCTTCCAAGCTATACTCGAACTCAGTGGTTAGGTACTCGACAACCCGCGCGACCTTATCGATATCGGTCGATATCGAATCAAGGGATAACCTTGAGCTGACCTGAGTTAGCGTCGTCTTTAACCCTGACTCCGCGACATCAGTATACGCGTCTGTTAACTCCGTCAGAGATTCTCCATTGTACGCGGAGTCGGTTTCTCGCCCGGTATTATTCAGTATATACGCGCCCTGCTGATCCCAATCCTTAGGCTTTACCACACCGTCATCGTTACTAGACAGTGCTTCGGCAATTAAATCGAACCGCTCCGTATGCCCGCTTGCCAAGAGTACGTCGCTATAGAAATAGCGCGCCGGTAATACGTCCATACTAGTCTCTGGTTTCGTGGGATTCGACTCCTCCCTACGGCTGCGGTAGAATGTTTTTATCGCTAAATCTGAATCGCCCGATCTTAGTTCCAATCGCGTTGTGAAGGCAGATTGGCTACTCTTCCAATGCCCGTCAGCATATGTCGAATATACACGTCCGCGTAGATACCCTGGCGGCGACTCGCTCTTTGCGCGTAAGACAATACGATTTACGTTACGCTGTACCAACGGATCAACTTTGCGATAAAGATCGATTTCCTTAGAAAAAACTATTTTTGATCGAAATGTTCCGATATACGCACTAAAAATGCGATTGAATACAGGATCCATCATGTACTCGATTTTCAATGCGAGTTGACACGCGAGGACTGTAACGGTGACCAATGATATTACTGAACCGGTGTAGATTGCGACTCTCGTCCGGACGCGCCGTGACTTTTGAAGAACAACATTTTTGGAAAACTGGGCATAGTAGAGGAGCGGAATAAATGCGGTCATTTGTAGCGCAAGAAATAGACCGAATACGCAGAAACGATTACCAAAGAACGTAGACGAAACCGTCAATCGCGTATTGGCCGGGTCAGTTACACAACTCCCGTGAAAAACCATGGCGAACGCTGAAGCGGTTAAAATAGTTGTTAGCACTCTCGACGTTTGTACGAAATACGTAGCGCATACCCCCAACGTAATAACGAACGGAAATAATATTTCCGTCGGCAACGGTATAAAAAAACGATCGTTGTCGACAGGATAAAGTTCATTGAGAACTACAGGGACAAGGAAAGAAATCGTTAACGTATAAACCACCGCACGAACGGAAATGGCTACGGCTGACTTGAGCAAGAACGATACTAAAAGAAAAAAAATCGCTATAACTGGAATAAGGGGAGCATCGGCAAGAATGGCGTAGGACAGACAGGGTGCGGTCAGAACGCAGCCGGAAAGAAGCGTTACGAATCTACTTCGCTTAATATTCATCGTTTTAGGTACGAAGTCATGCATCGGCGAGCGCGTCGTGAAGGGATATAACAATCGCTGAATACGAAATCCTGCTTTCTACGCGGTTTTCGCTAATGGTTCGGGCTCCATACTAAATTTCTTCATCTCGACCGCTAGAATTCTATAAATTACCTTGATACTGCCGATAAATGGTATCGCAACGATCATACCCAGTACGCCAGCCATTATCCCACCCATAAGAACGCCGAGGACACAAAATACTGGGTGGATTTCTACCTGCTCCTTCATCACCAGTGGTAATATGAGCACATTGTCGAGAACTTGAATGACTATGACCACACCGATTATGCCGATAATGGCGACAAAGTCAGTTGATGAAATCAATACGAGCAACACGCCGATTACCGCTCCGATTATCGGGCCGATTATACGTATAACATTCGTAATCGCAATAATTAGCGAGATAACAAGAGCCAGGACGAATGTCAGCCCCGAAAAAAATGACAGCGCGAAAAGCATCGCAAAACATAAGACACCTAAAATCAGATTCTCGATTACCAGCCCACGCAGGTAATGTCCGAGTAGGTCAATTGTCTTCTTAAGTATATAGACACCTGGCTCAAATACTGAGTTTGGAATCAGTTGTACAGTGGTTCTGTAACATTTATCTCCGTCGAGTAACGCGAATACCAGGACGAAGAAAAATATCATTAAAAACTGTCCGGTCTCCTTCGCGAAACCGCCCAGCGATTTCAGCAAGAACGTACTTTGTTCCGCAACCCAAGCGCTGACGGAATGAAGGATCTCTTCGTCCTTCCATTCCCATTTAATCAAGCCGAACCCTTCAAGTTGAGACGAAAGATCTTTTCCGATATTAAGTAAGTGTGACTGGGCTTCTACCTGATAAATCTCAGGATTCGAAAGGACCGCCGCTTCATGTTTCACTGCAGGAATCAAGGTTGATCCGACATACAGAATACCACCTAGAATCAGGAAGAAGATCAGTGAGATCGTGAGTCCGCGGGGAATCCCTATTCGGCTCGTCGCGAGAATTATCGGATACAAGATATAAGCCATTATCAACGCAGAGAAAACCGGCGCCAAAAGCGCCCGCGAACTATACAGTACTAGAATCGTAACGATCGTGATAATTACGACAAACAGGTTGCGATAAAAAAGATTATTTTTCATATTTCGATAAACGCTCTCGCATCTCCCGGTTCTCCAATTCAACTCTGCGCAGATTCTTCGTCGTCTCTATAAGATTATCGGAAACGGTATCTGTAATACCTTTAAGAATCCTTAGGCCGTCTTTCGGAAACTGATCACTAAGCGCCTGGAGATCAAAAGTGGACAGCGTCAGCAAAATTGTATCGTTATCCGTAGCTTTGGCAGTCGCCGTTCTGTAGCTCGCGGTCACTAAACTCATCTCCCCGAATATCCCACCTTCGTCCACGCTGGCGTAAACTATCTTTTGCTCAGAATCAACGCTGATATATATTTCGATTTTTCCCTTTTTGACAATGAACAGGCAAATCCCGAGGTTATCCTGTTTGAAGATGAGTTCTTCCTTGTTATAACGTCTTTCGACAAGGCGTTTCATTATAAAAAGAAACGCCTCGGCGCTTAAATCGTTGAACAAATAATTTTTGCGCACGAATAGATAGTTTTCGTCGTCGGCGAGATCGCCAAGAGCTTTGAGACTGGCTCGCTGGATTAGTTTTTCGAATATTTTCATATCTAGTCCTAATACGATGAATTAATAAGACGCTACACCTGAATGCGAAACAGAAGATTATGCAGATGTCAGGAGCCGTGGCTGTCCAACAACACCAAACTTCGTCAGTTTCTTTGCGTTTTTGCGGGATGAATGTTTCAGGTAGACCGCAAATATACGCTACGCCCCCTACGGTATTTCAACCGTTAGCTCCTCCGCCTATACATTATCCGATTCTAACGTAACGTAGCTGTCTGCGCCAAGCTCGTCAAATCACAGGGCCGCCGAGGACGCGCGCTTGGCCGAATGTTTTGGTGATTGTCTTGGAGTTTTCCACCATCGTTCATCCCGGACAGCAGAACTATTGCGTGACAGGATGCCGGTTGAAAAATACGCAAAACCAGGGAGCTGCTGGCGAAAGTCCGCATGCGCAGCAGTTAGAGATCTCGGCGCTAGAAAGTTCAGGAAATGAAAAAAAGATACTCTTCACTGTATATACATATGCCGTTTTGTGCCCGTCGATGTGATTACTGTGCCTTTTATGTCTACGAAAAGGCTGCGTCCGGCCTTCGCCGTGAGTACTTAACGCGATTGGAATCGGAACTAAAAGTCAAGAGCGAGTATTGTGATCCGTTAGCGACGATATATATAGGCGGCGGCACGCCGACTTATTTCTCGACACGCGAACTGCGGGAGATGCTGACAATGGTCACCGAAAACTTCCAATTTGAGGCCGGCTATGAATTCACAGTGGAATCGAACCCGGACTGTTTGACTCCGGCAAAATTAACGGCGTTAATCGACGGAGGTGTCAATAGAATCTCAACTGGAATTCAGAGCTTCTCGCAGGGCGTTCTGGACGCGATAGGCCGTCCAGGGAAAATCGAACGCGCCTACGAAGCCGTTGATGCGATTCGCGCCAGCGGAATAGGTAATTTTAATTGCGACCTGATTTTCGGAGTCCCAGGACAAACGATATCGGACTGGGAAAATGATCTAAAGGAAATCTCGCAACTAGCACCGCCGCATATCTCTGCATATTCATTAATGATCGAAGAGAATACCAAATTGGCAGAATCCGGGACAGTTGAAGGCGATGATGAACTATTATCAGAAATGTGGAACCTTGCAGGAGAATACCTCGAAAACCATTGCGGATTAAGAAGATATGAAATTTCTAATTACGCAAAAACAGGTTTTGAATGCCGACACAATCAGAGAATTTGGATGGGTAATCGATTCATTGGCGCCGGGCCTTCGGCATGCTACTTCGACGGTGTATCGAGATGGACGAATCCTACGACTTTGGCTAGCTGGCTGAAAAATACACCGGCGGTAGAGGATGCGGTGAGTTCGGAGCAACGGGCCGTTGAAATACTTATCACCGGCTTGCGCACTGTTGATGGCTGGGAACGATTCGACTTCGAAAGAGTCACAGGATTCGACTACTCGGATATTCGCGGGGAAACGATCTGTGAGCTGACAGAAGCCGGGTTGCTGGTCCAAGACGTTAATTCGCTACGGCTATCCAATCAAGGGTTACTACTCGCCGACTTCATTGCCCGCGAACTGCTATGACGCGGAAAGACTGGGAACACGACTTATCATGCAAGCAGTACAATTTTAGGTCCGTATGGACGGACTCCGCTCGTGCGGAGACGACTTTGGATTCATTACGTGAGGGATATCGAAGAATAATTTTTAACCGGCATTCTGCTGGCCAGCAGAACGCCTGGTCGAAAACCTGAAGACATTCGGTATACATTACCGGAAAACGAAATAATCTGCTATTTCGTCGCTGATCCTTCAGCAGGACTCTCCTGATCTTCAGTGGAGGAAGAATCGGCCTTCGGCACCGGGGTCGTAGCGCTTCCGTCCTTTACCTTCTCCGCGGTGACCGGTGTAGTACCCGTAGTAACCTTTGCCGACCCTTCAGTTGGGTTGACACTCGCACCATCACCATCTTCCTGTATTGCATCAGAGGGAACAGTGAGCGCGGGTACATCCTGGACGGATTCCACGACACTTACGTCTCGATCGCGAATTGCGTTGCCCTGCAATACGGCAAGCGTCAAGGTGTTAATCATAAAGAAAATAGACAAGACGACGGTGGTCTTTGTTAAGACATTTCCGGCACTTGAACCGAATACCTCCTCAGTAGCCCCGCCGCCTAACGCACCAAGCCCACCACCGCTTTTGCTACGTTGCATCAGTATAACGATTATCAAAAGGAGCGACGTCGTAACCTCCATAAACATCAAGAATGAAATAAAAAAACTTAGCATACCGTGCCCTTATATTTAGACTGCAAGAAGTCCAATTTTTGGATAGCTTTGAATTTATCAGCCAAGAATTTCCGAACGATATATTTTTAACCGGCATAGCCACCTGGGCGACGCCTGGTCGAAAACTCCATGACTTTCGGTATATAAACCGCTGTATGGTAGCGCGTAGTCGCTAATTGTCAACCGCCTTTTTGATCAAGTCACCAAATTCGTCAGGAACCAAACTGGCCCCGCCTACTAAAGCGCCGTCAATGTCCGGTTGAGACATTAAGTCGTTTATATTGGAAGATTTAACCGATCCTCCGTACTGAATTCTTACAGTCTCAGCGGTAGTATCGTCGTAACTTTCTCGAAGCAAGCGGCGAATTAGTGAGTGAACTTCCTGTGCCTGCTCTGGAGTTGCCGTTACGCCAGTTCCGATCGCCCAGACTGGTTCATACGCGATAACCGTGCCGCACATCCGATCAGCCGAGACCTTATCCAGACAGACACGAATCTGCCCAGTAATGACTGCCTCCATTTCACCGGAGCGCCTTTGCTCAAGCGTTTCACCAACGCAGACAATCGGAATCAAGCCTGCTTGTAGCGATGCGTGCAAGCGCCTGTTCACGTTCACATCAGTTTCGCCGAAATACTGACGTCGCTCGCTGTGGCCGACGACGGCGTAAGCGACGTTGAGTTCGATAAGCATCTTGACTGAAATTTCGCCGGTATAGGCGCCCTTTTCTTCCCAGTGAACGTTCTGAGCGCCAACAGAAATATTCGAACTTTCTGCAGCGTCAACTGCAGCGGCTAACGACGTAAACGGGGGACATACTACGATATCGACGTCTACGGAGTCATTGACTAACGGTACCAACTTACGGACAGCATCCCGGGTATCCGCCACGGTGTTATTCATCTTCCAGTTTCCAGCGATAATCGGTTTTCTTGTCATATTATCCTCAAATTTCATTCTTTTTTCTGTTAATTTTTAATTTCTCGGTATCGAGAAATCAACGATGATGGCTGGACGACTCCCAACGGATCGTTTTAGGAACGGTCGTCGAGTGCTTCGACTCCAGGCAGTTTCTTGCCTTCCAGAAACTCGAGCGAAGCTCCGCCGCCGGTTGAAACGTGTGTCATTTTTTCGAACAGTCCAAATTGTTTAACGGCGCTTACCGAATCTCCGCCGCCGACTATGCTGATAGCACCGCTTCCGGCAACGGCCTTCCCGACAGCCTCAGTCCCCTTCGCGAATGGTGCCATCTCGAAGCATCCCATTGGGCCGTTCCAGAGTATCGTTTTCGCTTGGCTGATCTCATTTGTGAATAATTCAATAGTTTTAGGGCCGATATCAACGCCTTCCCAGTTTTCCGGGAAATCACCCTCCGCGATTCGGGTGTTGGCGGCAGCGTCGAAATCGTCTGCTATTATATTGTCCACCGGCAATAGTATTCGTTTCCCAGCGCGGTCGGCGGCAGCCAGTGTCTCAAGCGCAGTTTCAAGCAGGCTGTCCTCGTGAATTGAGGCGCCTATGCTTTCGCCCTTTGCTTTCTTGAATGTATACGCCATACCACCACCAATCAGTATCACATCGACCTTGCTGATCAAATTGAGGAGTAATTCCAACTTCCCGGAGATTTTCGCGCCGCCAATGATAGCCACAACCGGACGTTGCGGATTCTCAACGGCCTCTCCGAGGAATTTTAGTTCCTTTTCCATCAGGAAACCGGCGACCGCGTGCTTCGTAAACTCCGTGATTACCGACGTTGATGCATGGGCGCGGTGCGCGGTACCGAACGCATCATTGACATATATATCTCCGTACGCCGCCAGAGCGCGGGCCATCGCTCGCTGTTTTTCCTTCATCGCCGCCTTAGCAGCAACGAGATCCTCAGCGGAACCGCCTTCTTCCGCCATAACTTTTCCCTCTTCTTCCGGATGAAATCGCGTATTCTCCAGTAATGCGACCTGACCATTGTCAAGAGTGTTCACCAACTCAGCAACCTGCGCTCCGACGCAATCGGGTGCCATGACTACTGGCTTAGCAAGTAGCTCGGACAAACGATCTGCAATCGGCTTCAGACTTAATTGGGCATCGAACCCCGGATTCTTCGGCCGACCAAGATGGCTCATAAGAATCAGTCGGGCATTCGCGTCTAGCACATACTTAATCGTTGGCAACGCCGCCTGAATTCGGGTATCGTCCTGGATCTCACCGTCCTCGACAGGCACATTGAAGTCAACACGCATAACAACTTTCTTATTCTCGAGATCAATGTCCCGCACTGTTTTCTTGTTCATATTTTATCTGTCCTTGACTAATTGGTGCAATGCATTATTAATTCCCGGAACACCGGACTATGAAACCGGATAACTTGCTAACAGCTCTACGGTATTCAATAGCAACCCCGAATAATTATGGCTTTGACTAAGAATAACAACGCGCTCGGTAGTCTATCGATTGTTTCCACGCCGATCGGGAACTTGGATGATATAACGATTAGGGCGATATCGACGCTTAAAGAGGCGGATTTCATCTATGCGGAGGATACGCGACGCGCGCGAAAGCTCCTGAATCATCTCGAGATCCAATGCGCGACAACAAGTTATAACAAGGATAACGAGGCGCGAAAAACCTCATCGTTACTGCGCAAAGTACAGGAGGGTGAGCGACTGGTGCTTATAGTTGATTCGGGCACACCGTGTATATCTGACCCTGGATTTCACCTTGTACGTCAGGCATTAGAACAAGATATTGAACCAGAAATTATTCCCGGCGTGTCCGCCCTCACCTACGCGGTTGTTGCGTGCGGGTTCCCGGTGTCGGAGTTCCGATTTATCGGTTTTCTGCCGAGAAAAAAACTAAAGCGTCGTACGCGGCTAAAAGAACTGAGTGCGAGCTGTGAGACGTTCTTTCTATTTGAGTCCCGACACCGAATAAAATTATTACTTAAAGAAATAGTGGAAGAAATTGGCCCGGACACGAGGCTCGTGCTAATCAGAGAAGCAACAAAGTTGTATGAAGAAAATATACGCGGTTCAGCTTTGCAACTTCTGGAATTGTCTGAAGGCTGTGTTTGGAAAGGGGAGTTTACAGTCGCGGTTACGACTCGGTGAGGGTCCAAGCCAGCTCAGCGGTCACAATTATACTACAAGCAGTAGAATTTTTGGTCCGTATGGACGGACTCCGCTCGTGCGGAGACGACTTTGAATTCATTACCTAAGTGACATCGAACAATATTTCGAAAACCTGAAGACGTTCGGTATACTATGCTTACAAGTACAGATCGCCTTACTCGCTCTAGATAGCTGACCAGCCGTCCTCGTCATCATATTCGTCTCCCGAACCATCGAACAACAACGATCCGGTAATCATTGCTCCACACTCGGGACAGGCACCGCCCTCCCGATCAATGTCGTCCATTTGGACCTCAACCTCACAATACGGACACGAAATTTTTTCCATCGTCCTTACACTCCTTTTTTGGGCTCGCTAAACATATAATTACGAACCAAAAAGGAATCAAGAATTATTTTAAAATTTTTCTAATTTTTTAGGGCGAGCAAGAACTCTACATTTGTTTTTGTCTCCTTAAGCTTCTTGACCAGTAGTTCCATCGCTTCAACGGGCTGAATATCGGTCATGTATCGCCGGAGATGCCAGATTCTCTCTAATTCGTCCGGATGAAGGAGTAGCTCCTCTTTACGCGTACCAGATTTCGGAATATTTATTGCCGGGAACATTCTTCGATCAGCGAGGTATCGGTCAAGATGAATCTCCATGTTCCCGGTCCCCTTAAACTCTTCGAAAATAACCTCATCCATCCGACTGCCGGTCTCGACTAGAGCAGTTGCGATTATAGTCAAGCTCCCGCCCTCCTCCGTATTTCGCGCTGAGCCGAAAATTCGTTTTGGTTTATGCAAAGCATTCGCGTCTACGCCCCCCGATAGAATTCTGCCGCTATGCGGTTCAATAGTATTAAAGGCTCTTGCAAGCCTCGTAATACTATCCAGTAAGATTACGACATCTTTACCGTGCTCGACAAGTCTTCGCGCCTTCTCTATAACCATCTCTGCTACCTGAACATGACGCTGTGGTGGTTCGTCAAATGTTGAGCTAATAACCTCTCCGTCTACCGACCTGTCCATATCAGTTACTTCCTCCGGTCGCTCATCAATCAGCAGAACGATCATAACGACCTCAGGATTATTCGCCGTAATACTATTTGCAATCTTCTGTAGCAACACGGTTTTCCCGGTTCTTGGAGGCGCGACGATCAGTCCACGCTGACCTTTTCCGATCGGCGTAATCAAATCCATAATTCTCATCGCGATCTCGTCAGGCTTACTCTCAAGTACGAAGCGCTCTTTTGGGAAGAATGGTGTTAGATTCTCGAACGGAATCTTCTCTTTCTTCATCTCCGGTGGCTCGCCATTTATTGCTTCGACTTTTAGCATCGCAAAAAATCGTTCTTTCTCGCGTGGCGACCGTATTTGTCCGGTTATCGCGTCGCCTTTACGCAACGAAAATCGCCGAATTTGAGATGGACTTAAGTAGATGTCTTCCGGGCAGGGCAAGTAGCTATAGCGCGGCGACCGTAGGAAGCCGAAACCGTCGCCGAGAATTTCGAGGACGCCGCCACCATACATGAGCCCGCTTTTTTCCGCATTCGCTTTCAGGATCTCGAAAACCAGATTCTGTTTGGTAATCGAACCGACAGCTTCGACACCTAATTCCAATGCCATCTTAGTCAAATCCAACATCGATTTTTCATGAAGTTCAATCAAGTCCAAACTCGGCGCTACCGTGTCTTTCGGCATAGACGCTCCGTTGCCTGAGTCCGTGTCCGCATCGTGTTTAGAGTTTCTATTCTGTTTGCCATTGCGTCTACCTGAGTTTGATTGAGACGAATGTTTGTCTGTCTTATTGTGTATGTGATTCATTGAAGCTTGGCTCCTCGTATCCTTGTCGTTTGTAACGTTTGAATGTTTCTTGTTCTTGCGGGGTCCGCCGGATCGTTGCGCTCCTTCCCGCTTCGTCGATCTTCCAGTCGCTGCCTGCCCTCGACTATCTGTCCGAGGCATGTCCATTCGATTCTCTCCAGCGGTATTTTTCTTGCGTTCCATAATCGACTTATGTCCCTTGATATATGATAGATTATTTTGGTTGGAGACCCCGCCAACGCGATAATGTCCGGCTCGAAAGAAAAACCTTCCCGATCGGAAAAAAACGTATCCCAAATTGCCCGGGAAATGCCGCGCGCAGCGAGGAAACCCGCTTTCGAATTGTACTTTTGATCACGTGTGAACGCAGCACATCTATGACGGCCTAAATTATTATGAGAACTGAAAACGCCAGTCTCCGAAAATCGAATCGCGGCGTCCGGACGAGTTCACTTTCTTTCGAATCGAACAAAGCAACTGCGATGCCCGCACGGAGCGCTCTAGCCTGAATAATCCTTCAGCATTCTATTGCGAGCACCTATCTCTACGAATCGCATGTATGAATTAATCAGGCTAGATGATATAACGACGTTTCAGTTCGACTGGGTTATTCGGCATGAAATGACTTACTAGATTCCTGCCCGCAAGTCAGTCATTAAGAAAATTGTGGGACGTCCAACAATCTATGGATTCCGTCTGCTAATAGCTAACTGTTGTCGAATAGCGGGAAGAATAGAAATAGCCGGAACTACAGAGGATTTCATCTGTTATAGACGTTGAAATAGCCGAAACGTGGACCGGTGATTGGAACCCGTGGGTTCAACTTCTGGAGGTCATTCGGTTGAGAAATATCTAAGTATTCTTGAAATGGAACGGGGTCGGGAGTATCGGAAGCTTCCTGTAGATAAAGAGATAGTTACTGGGCTAACATACGTCTAAAACTGGATGAGTCAAATATTTTTTCTCTAATTACTTATTTTTTTCGTGATACTCCTGAAGGGTCCGTACTTCCATTCGCGCGTTGCCCTTCATCGCTTCAAGTCCCGAGACGGCAGCAACGAGACCGTTTAACGTCGTGGTGATAGGTATCCCTTGTGCAACGGACTCCGCGCGCATACGAATTTCGTCCATTCGCGGATTAACTCCTCCGTCCGGCGTATTAATAATCCATTTTACATCGCCCGCGGCAATCATGTTTAGGATATTAGGTTCCCGCTCGTCTGATATTTTATTAATTGCAACACTCGTAATCCCATTCTGTTTAAGCATTAGACTCGTGCCATGCGTTGAGTAAATTGCGTAGCCGAGATCTATTAATCGGATCGCCGTTGGAACCGTAGCAGCCTTGTCAGAATCCCGTACGCTCAAGAATATATTCCCGGCTGTAGGGAGACTGGTTCCTGCTGCAACTTGGCTCTTTAAAAATCCAATTGCAGGAGAATCGTCAATCCCCATCACTTCCCCAGTTGATCGCATTTCGGGCGTAAGTGTGATATCCGACCCTGGAAACCGTATAAACGGAAATACCGCTTCCTTAACAGAATAATATTTTGGTATTATCTCCTCTGTAAATCCGAGCTCGGGGAGTTTCTTCCCGGTAATGACGAGGGTCGCGATCTTCGCCAAAGGCATTCCGATCGCTTTACTCACGAAGGGTATCGTTCGGGAAGCACGAGGATTGACTTCTAATATATATACACACTCTTCTTTAATGGCGAATTGAACATTCATAAGCCCAACAACCTGAATTTCTATCGCTAACGCGGTGCAATGCTGTCGAATTGTTTGTTTTACGTTCTCTGAGAGTGTTGGCGCTGGAATTATGCACGCGCTATCGCCAGAATGCACACCGGCGAACTCCACATGCTCCATGATAGCTCCGACAACCACAGTTTCACCATCAGAAACACAATCAACATCAACCTCCAACGCCCCGTCCAAGTAACTATCAATGAGTACCGGACGCTTTTTAAAAGCCGTTACGGCCTCGTCCATATATTTGCGCAGGCCATCTTCGTCCTCGACTATAACCATCGCACGACCGCCGAGTACGAAAGAGGGGCGTACTAAAACCGGGTAGCCAATATCTCTTGCTATAGAGAGTGCCTCCGATGTTGTCGAAGCTGTTCCGTTCGACGTTTGCAAAATATTCAGTTTATCCGCGAGTTCCTGAAAAAACTTTCGGTCCTCAACAGCTTCAATGCTTTCGGGTTTAGTCCCTAATATATTCACGCCGTTCTCTTGTAGCTCGCGCGCTAGATTCAGAGGTGTCTGGCCGCCGAACTGGACGATCACGCCCCTGCATTTTTCGGTCTCATAGATATGTAACACATCCTCAAGTGTCAGCGGCTCGAAATATAATCGATCGCTGGTGTCATAGTCGGTGCTCACTGTCTCCGGGTTACTGTTGACCATAATGCTTTCGATCCCTGCTTCCTGTAACGCATAGGAAGCATGCACGCAGCAATAATCGAACTCGATTCCCTGACCGATCCGATTCGGACCACCGCCCAGAATCATTATCTTATCACACACAGCTGATGATGCTTCTTCAAGATCACCGTACGTAGAGTAATAATATGGGGTGTACGCCAGAAATTCTGCGGCACATGTGTCAACCAACGCATACACCGGGTTGATATCGATCTTCTTTCGCTGGTCACGAACATCATCCTCTGATGCCCCTAAAAGATAGGCAATCTGTATATCCGAATATCCGAACTCTTTCGCCTGTCTAAACAACGCCGGATCCTCCACTAATTCCTCCAGTTTCCCCACAGACCGGATTTCTTCTTCAAAATAAGCGAGCTCCTCTAGATGATTAAGAAACCACCGGTCGATTTTTGTATACTCATGGACGGTCGCAATCGACCAAGCCCTCTTGAATGCCGCCCGAACTGCGAATAATCTGACAGCGTTTGGTCGTCTGAGAAGGGCCTCTAGTTCGTTATCGGACAACGACTCGAACATCTCGTCATTTCCGTCCGCACCAAAGCCGTATCGCCCGATCTCAAGTGAACGCAGCGCCTTTTGGAGCGATTGTTTGAATGTCTTCCCGATACTCATAGTTTCACCCACCGACTTCATCTGAGTCCCAAGGGTATCATCGACGTTCGGAAATTTCTCGAACGTAAATCGGGGAATCTTTGTGACAACATAATCGATGCTCGGCTCAAAGGAAGCGGGGGTTTCACGGGTGATATCGTTACGAATTTCGTCCAACGTATAGCCTACCGCTAACTTCGCGGCAATCTTCGCGATTGGAAATCCAGTTGCTTTAGATGCGAGTGCGCTGGAACGAGAAACCCGTGGGTTCATTTCGATAATGACTAGTCGACCGTCGATTGGATTAATTGCGAACTGAACATTTGAGCCGCCGGTTTCTACACCAATCTCGCGCATAACCGCTAGTGATGCGTCCCGAAGGATCTGATATTCGCGGTCGGTCAGAGTCTGAGCGGGTGCAACGGTGATACTGTCACCTGTATGAACCCCCATCGGATCCACGTTCTCGATTGAACAAATGACAATACAATTGTCCTTACAGTCTCTCATGACTTCCAGTTCGAATTCTTTCCAACCAGCGATGCATTCCTCGATCAGAACTTCTGATGTCGGGCTACTTCGCAGACCGCGTGAAGCAATTTCATCGAATTCGGACCGAGAATAGGCAATACCGCCGCCGACACCGCCAAGTGTAAACCCTGGTCTGATGACCAACGGAAATCCGCCCAAACGATCTCCTGCGTCTCGGGCTTCTTGCAAAGAGTGTACAGATTCGCTTCTCGGCACGTCAAGGTTGATGTTTCGCATGGCTTGCTTAAACAAATCTCGATCTTCCGCTTTCTTGATTGCTTCGCTACTGGCACCGATCATCTCAACACCGTACTTCTCCAACGATCCATTCTCATGCAGTGCCATTGCCAGATTCAGCGCCGTTTGACCGCCTAGTGTCGGAAGAATCGCATCGGGACGCTCACGCCGGATGATCTCTTCCAGGACTTCAACGGTAAGTGGCTCTATATAAGTCTTGTCCGCGAACTCAGGATCTGTCATGATCGTGGCGGGATTACTGTTCACAAGCACTATCTTGTAGCCCTCTTCTTTTAGGGACTTACACGCTTGCGTACCTGAGTAGTCAAACTCGCATGCCTGACCAATGACGATCGGTCCGGAACCAATGATTAATATTTCGTTTAGATCACACCGTTTAGGCATTTATTACTCACAATTAGCTAGATATTTAAGGTCGGGAAGGCGAGATCGAATCAATTCGCAACAGTTACGGTGACCGTACCGATTGCCTTCGAGTTTTCGACCAGGAACTATGCCGGTTAAGAATATCGTTCGAAGTCGCTTCTATAGTTATACCGAACGTCTTCAGGTTTTCAACAAATCGTTCGGAGTCTCGTACGCAATCAATTCGAAGTCGTGTCTTCGTATTCTTGGAGTCCGCTCGTGCGGACCGCACGAGCGGAGTCTCGGTCATCCGAACCGAAAATTGTACCGCTCGCGGTATAACCAAAAGTCGTCTAAATCTCGGACTGATCGCAGTCTATTTGGCATTGTCTCGTTTACAGATCGCGGTATCTTTAACCGGGTAATCACCGGAAAAACAGGCATGACAATAATCTTGCGGCTTGGTATGCTCGACACACGAAAGCATCCCCTCGAGCGAAAGATAAGATAAACTATCGACGTTAATCATTTCAGCAATTTGGTCGATGCTGTAATTGTTGGCAATCAATTCATTGCGATCCGGAAAATCGATTCCGTAATAACATGGACTGATATGCGGGGGGCAGCTTACCCTCATATGAACTTCTTTTGCGCCACATTCTCGGAGGGTTTTCACGCGAATCTTACTGGTGTTCCCGCGAACTATGCTATCTTCGATTAAACACACGCGCTTACCATCAATAGCTTCGGATATGGCGTTCAACTTTACCCGAACCGCCGCGACGCGATCTTCTTGATTCGGTTGTATGAAAGTACGGCCTACGTAATGGTTCCGCATTATTCCCATATCGAACGGGATCCCGGACGCCTCCGCGAATCCGAGAGCGGCATACGTACCGCCGTCCGGAATGGGCATACAGACATCCGCGTCAACGGGTGCTTCTTCGGCCAATTTCGCGCCGAACCGTTTGCGCACGTCATAGACGCACTCCCCGAAAATTCGGCTATCAGGCCGTGAAAAGTATACCAGTTCGAATACGCAGTGCGCTTTTCTCTCGACATCTCCGATCCGCGAGCTATGCATCTTACCGGCTCGGTCTACAACAATAAACTCGCCCGGCTCGACATCCCGCTCATAAACCGCACCGACCATATCGAGTGCACTAGTCTCCGACGCGATCACAATAGAGTCGCCAACTTTTCCGATGACCAACGGCCGAAAACCGTAAGGATCCCGAGCCGCAACCATCCCCGCCTCGCATAACGCGACAATTGAGTAAGCGCCTGTAACACTTTTCAGTGCATCTCTTAGCGCGTCCCAAGGCTCACTTTCCATGCCATGTTTTCGCGCAGCGATGTGCAAAATAAGTTCGGTGTCGGTATTCCCCTGCAATATCGCGCCATCTCGTTTGAGTTGTTCGCGAAGCTCTCCGCCATTGGCCAGGTTGCCATTGTGGGCAAGCGCCAAATACCACTGTCCGAACTCGACCGCGAAGGGTTGAGCATTTACCAAAGATGACGATCCAGCAGTGCTATAACGAACATGCCCGATCGCCATCGACTGAGGCGTCTTCCACCACTCCTTCGGGAGTTTACGAAATACTTCGGCGACGAGCCCCATTCCTTTGTGCAATTCACACCCGCTCTCTCGAAGCAGAAAAATCCCGGCGCTCTCCTGCCCGCGATGTTGCAGAGCATAAAGGCCAAGACGGGTTAAGTCCGCTGCATTCGGATGATTAGCGATTCCAAATACACCACAATGATCCCTCGGTTTGTCACAGTCTTCAGACATTCTCATGATTTTTTCTATCCAGTTGAAGTCATCTTCGATTCCTTGGAACAGCTACGGCACCTCATTCGCCTTGTGCGAAAAGATATCACGGGAAGAATCTCTAAAAAGGTTATTGGTCGCGGTACTTTAGCGCCGCACCTATGAAGCCTCTGAAAAGCGGATGTGCTTTAAGAGGAGTTGATTGAAATTCAGGATGAAACTGACAGGCGACGAACCACGGATGATCCTCAATCTCAAGTATTTCGACCAAGTCACTTTCTTTATATATCCCGGAGAAAACAACTCCGTTCTTAGTAAAGGTATCGCGGTATGCATTGTTGAATTCGAATCGGTGTCGATGGCGTTCCGATACGGTCCCTTTATCATACGCCGTCGATGCATGTGTTTTCGGTTTAAGATGACATGGATATGCCCCCAAACGCATCGTCCCGCCTTTGTCCTTGACTTGCTTTTGCTCTTCCATAAGATGTACGACGGGATCGGTCGTATCAGAATCGAATTCGCGACTGTTTGCGCTCTTCAAACCGCATATATTCCGTGCAAACTCAATTACGGCGCACTGCATCCCAAGACAAATTCCGAAATACGGTATTTTCTTCTCTCGGGCATATCGGACCGCTTCGATTTTTCCGTCAATACCGCGATCTCCGAATCCTCCGGGCACCAATACCCCCATGACATCAGTAAGCACCGAAGCGGCTCCGTTGGCTTCGATTTCTTCCGCTTCCACGCAACGAAATTTTACTTCTACGGTGTTCGCCAGGCCACCGTGAAAAAGTGCTTCATAAATACTCTTGTATGCGTCTCGCAAACTGATGTATTTACCGACAACCGCAATTTCTACCGTCCCGTTCGACGGTTTACGTTGAGCATTTATCATTTCCTGCCAGTCTTTGATATTCAGGGAGGAAACATGCAAAGATAGCAATTCCAGGAGGTAAGTATCGAGATCTTGTTTTGCGAGTTCGACCGGGACTTCATAAATCGTGTGCGAAACGTCCTGTTCTTCGAAAACCAACTCGCGATCGATATTGCAGAATAATGCGAGCTTGTCTTTATGCTCTTTTTCGAGTGCTGTCGTTGAACGACATATCAGTATATCCGGGATAATTCCGATTTCGCGGAGGATCCCAACTGATTGCTGTGACGGTTTCGTTTTCAACTCGCCGGCTGCCTTTATATACGGCACCAATGTCAAATGAATAAACAGTCCGTTAGCGCGACCGATTTCCTGACGAAATTGGCGTATTGCCTCGAGGAACGGCAATGATTCGATATCACCGACGGTGCCCCCGATTTCAATAATCGCTATATCAACATCATTCTCGATGACGAGCGAATTGATTGCCGACTTAATCTCGTCAGTAATATGAGGGATAACCTGGACTGTCTTACCCAGGTAGCCGCCTTCGCGCTCACGTGCAATCACCGAGCTATAAATCTTGCCGGTCGTATAATTACTTTCCCGTTTACAGGGAATTCCGGTAAATCTCTCGTAATGCCCAAGGTCAAGATCGGTTTCTGCGCCATCCTCCGTCACATAAACTTCCCCATGTTGGTATGGGGACATTGTTCCGGGGTCGACATTTAGGTAAGGATCCAACTTCTGAATACGGACACGATAACCGCGCCGGCCCAGAAGAAGAGCGATTGAGGCAGTAGTGATACCTTTTCCCAACGAGGAAACTACGCCGCCGGTGACAAATATGAACTTTACATTCTTTTTCTTCTTTATCATGGCGTCGAAAAAATATCCTGTTAGCCGTTGCGTTAAATTCTAGTTGTTTCGAGGCGCGGTGATTATTTCGTGACGACAACGAAACACAGGTAAAGTATTACTTTAAACAACTCAGCAGACACAATTTATACTGAGTATCTTCGAGTTTTCGCAATACCGTTCGGTATCTTGTAGCTTATAATTTCAAAGTCGTCCAAAAACTCGACTACTTGCAGTCTAGATTGCAAGGGTATAGAACTCTTGAATGACTTTAAGATCTAGCCTGAATAATTCATCAGTATTCTACTAAAGCTCTGATCTCTGCTCAAATAAGCCTATTTGGGGCGTCATTCTGCTTCGAAAGCGAGCGGTAATACCCCAAAGTATTGTCCGCAACCCTCCGAGCAGAGTGGGCCAAAATACGACTCGCAAAATCGACGGAAATCCGCGCATCTGGCACATGCGGATTTAAACGCACGCCGAAACTCTAACAGTTAGATTCGATTTTGAAAACGAATCTAGCCTGATCTATGCATAAAGTTTCTACTGCGAGCATGTATCAGGCTAACGTATTAATTTAATTATCTCCCTAAATCGTTCGGTACCAGAAACTTTTACCAGCTCGAACAATGCCATCTCAGTAGAGGTTAAGGTCGCTCCCTCCCGCTCAATTCGATTCGTGGCAGTTTCGTGGTTGCCTCGTGCCCGGGACGCTGTGGCGTCGACGATAATATGAACCTCGAACCCGTTTAAGAGTAGATCCCTTGCTGTCTGATACACACAGACATGGCTTTCTATCCCCGCGACTAAGACTTGCGAACGATTCTCTGCTTCCAGCATCCCGCGAAAAGTCTCGTTATCCCAACAACTAAAACTCATTTTGCTTAAATAACCTGCACCGTCAAGCAGATCAGCGATATCAATTATTGTCGCCCCTAGTTTCTCTGGATTTTGCTCAGTGTATATGACCGGCATCCCAAGTACCTTCGCGCCTTTAATGATAGAACTAAGGTTCTTGAGGAGATCCTCTTTACCAGCCATCACCTCGACCAGTCGTTCCTGAACGTCAATCACGAGTAATAATGAATTATTGGCGTTTAGCATCTAGTCTGATCTACGCATCAATTTCGTTACGAGCGCTTTTAGCTGGTCAGAGATCAATGAGTTACGAAGGTTGTACGGCTGAATAAATATTAAATATCGGCTGGATCTCTTAGTCTAGTCCCGTGAACGCGGGATCGTCCGTTCTTTGTAACTCACTTAGATTAGGCCTGATACATGCTCGCGGTAGAAACTTTATGCATAGATCAGGCTAGCCTGATCTATGCATAAAGTTCGTTACGAGAGTTCGCAGTGTTTTTGAGATCAATGAGTTACGAAGGTTTCAAGGCTGAAGGAATAGCGAGCTATTTCAAAGTCTTGGGTTCTTTGTAACTCATTTAGGTCATGTACAATGCGTGCTCGCAGTAGAAAGTTCGTGCATAGGTCAGGCTAGTCTGTTAGCGTCTTAGATTATAGAAAACATCCGGAATTGGTGAGATGAGATGTTCTTCTGTTCCGCCCGAACAGAAGCACAACGGCGTCGGTGGCCAGGCGCGGGTTTCATACTCCAAACTCGGGAAAACAGTTATTTTGACGCGATAACACGAACGGTAAAATTGCGGAAAAAAAATAAAAAAATGCAACTACTCGGAATCAAACGCATCTAAGATACCGAGGTATTTGCGTGCTACAATCAGGATATTTAGAAAATAGCGAAATCATAATAATGTCTGATTTCAACGTGTTTACACGTATACTTACTAAGGGGAGGGTTGGAGTAATCCAGTGCTGATTTTCCGGGTTGAAGAATCGCGTCGTGAGCGTCATATCTCGCCGATCTCGCCGAGCTTCGCGCATTAACGAAAGTCCGTCCATACGGATCGTATTACGCTGAGTCCAACAAAGTCGCAACCGATAATCATCTCGTAGAAGCCGAAGTTATACCGAGGACGCGTTGTGAACAACTCGAAGATTATCAGCTCGCAATTCACGATGCGGTTATCCAACGGTTTTTCTAAGCAAGCGATCGGCTAACGTAACAGTAATAGATAAGTTAATTGGAATTATAAATGTTAGACATTCATGACGGAATGAGAGATTACATGCGGGATATTCGTAGTATTCCGTTGATTGATCCGAAAGAAGAGGTAGAACTGGCTGCCCGAATTAAAACCGGTGACGAGCGCGCGAAATCGAAGTTAATTATCGCGAACTTACGACTTGTCGTAAAGATCGCGCATGATTTTAAGGGTCCCAGGCTATCACTCTTGGACTTGATCTCCGAGGGAAACATCGGACTCATGCGCGCCGCGGAAAAATTCGACCCCGCGAAAGGTGCCAAGTTCAGCAGCTATTCTGCATGGTGGATTAAGCAGGCAATGCGCAGGGCGCTACTCGAAAAGAGTAAGGTAATCCGAATCCCAGTCACATCCGCAGGAAAGATCCGAAAGATCAAGTCGATTCGATGGAGCCTATTTGAAAAACTCGGACGCGATCCGACAGATTCGGAGATCGCAAAGCAATCGGAATTCAGCGAGCGAGTGGTCTCGCGATTAAAAAAAGCTGATCTTAAAACGATCTCTCTTCAGGATCCTATTTCAAGAGATAAAGACGGTTGGCTAAGGGATTTGCTACCTGACACTCGCGCCGCAAGTCCGGACCAAATCCTTAATGGTACGGAGGCCGCAGAACAATTGAATAGATTCCTGGAAAAGCTCGACCAGCGCGAGCGCACAATATTACTGATGCGATATGGGCTCGACGGAAAATCGCCGAGAACGTTGGAAGAAGTGAGCAAAACCATCGGTAGAACAAGAGAACGGGTACGACAGATACAGAACAGAGCACTAACCAAATTACGCCATTTTATCGATACCGAGAACCAGGATATCGCGTTCCCGGAAGATTCCAATATGCTAAATTGATTTTGTGCGTAGCCAGCGTAGTAAACGTTGAGATTGCATATCTCTACCGATCGCCTTCATTTTTTTCCGACCAGCCGTCGTCCGTGTGACGATGCCGGTTAAAAAATAGCGTTCGAAAAATATTCCGTGATTAATTTTACGCCCCCCCCATAAAGACACAGAGTCGCGGTCATTTGGATCACACGAGTAAAATTCGTCTATATGGACCGAGACGGGATTGCTTGCAAACGCTAGATCTCGGCGTCCAGAAACGCCTTACTACCAACAGTTGTTTTCTGACCCTGATATTTACCACAGTATGGGTTTTGCGACGCTTGATCCATTTTGCAAAACACAAGCTGGCAAAGTCTTCTCCCCGCCTGGAGTTTTATCGGCAACGAATTGGCGTTATACAATTCCAAGGTGACACACCCTTCGAATCCCGGATCGACCCAACCTGCATTTTGGATAAATAACCCCATCCGGCCAACGGAACTTCGCCCCTCCACGAAAGCAGTAACGTCGACAGGCAACTTTATGTACTCATAGGTTGTTGCCAATAGGAAACTGTGAGGAGGAATATTGATACTATCACTTTCGATTTCCCTATATTTTATTTGATCATCCAAGGTTAAGACGTCCATCGTGTTGTCTTCGATAACTAAGTACTTATTCCCCAAACGGCAATCAATTGAGGCCGGTTGTACTGAATGCTCGCCAAGTGGATAAACGACTAATTCCCCGCTTGCTATTAATTTTTCCAAGGTTTTGTCTGAAAGTATCATCTCTTACACTCCCTTAATGCGGAATTCCTTCGCGCTGGGGTCGGAGTAGGTAATTCATTATATCCGCGCATGAATGTACCCTTCCCGCCCCTGCCACACGTTTAAATCATATGCTATACTGCAAGCAGTACAATTTTTGGATAGCTTCGAATTTGTCAGCCAAGAATTTCCGAATGATATTTCGTCCCGCATGCGGGACCATGATGTTCGGTATACTATTTGTCTACTCCTATTCCAAAATAACGGATATTCTTGTCCGGGAAGATCTTTTGAATGTCGTACTTCCGAAATTCGTTGTCAGTATTCGCGCAAAACACCGCACATATCCTCTTCTCCGGCGACTGCTCATTCTGAGCAACGTAAATCGCTCTGGTCAGCCAGGCATTAACAAGAAACCACTTTTCTCGTGCTTCTTCATCAAATGCCATTCGCTCCCATTTCTCGAACTCAGCGATTGGAAGAATGACGACCGCGAGAAGAACGCCAGCCGATGGTATTACTTGTGAAGATACTGGATAGATCGGAACCCTGCACGAAGTAACACCGTTGTGCGTTATTTCTCCCTCCACCAATTTCGGTTCCAATGGAATCGAAACGTTCTTATTCGACCGCAAAGTGTAGGCCGAAAGTGACGGTCTAGATCCGCGTATATTCACTAAAACTAACTCCGCCGGACCATTTCCGCGAACCATTGACAGATAGTTATTTTGAACTACTTCGGGACCGTGATAGAAGTTGACACACCGACCATCGACCGCGTCGAAAATTAAGTACGACTTCGAGCTGGCGGATTTTAGTAAGTCTGGAACCAGACTTTTGTAATCCAATTGCCCCCGCCAGTGATGCCGATTCGCCGATAATTCGGTTGCGAAGAGAATGCCAATTACAACAAATCCCAGGATCCTGACTACCTGGCCGTCGCGGATTTTGACGGACACTGCTGACATCATTCGCGTTACGCCCGCCCCCACAACGACTAGGGCGAAGGGAATAAGATAAGTATACACCCGTGGGGGCCCGATCCCGGTAAAATAAGCACCAACGACCGTAATCACGATTAGAATACAAGTGAACTGGGTGACACTGATTCTCCAGGTGAGCGCTACTGAAACCAGAAACAATAAAGGCATCAAGGATCCGGGGAATAACGGCATGATGACGTCGAAAGGGACAGAAAGAGCGTTCATTCCGAATTGAACAGCTTCGCTATACTGGCGCCCCTGACTGAGACCGGGCCAAATCCAAATCAACCAGATGCAGATAATACTTGAGCAAATCAGTACGGGAAGAACGTACTTGGAACCCCATGATTTGATGGACAAACTCCCGGCCCGCATTTCCGGAATACTAGATAGCAAATACCACGTGTAAGCAGCGACAAGAATAAAAATACTGGTGACAACGGAAAGGATCGCCAGGATTGAAACCAGCAAGAGCAAAATTAACCACCTTAAGGAAAAGCGAGATGCCCACTCTTTCTGCGTGATTACCCAAAAAACTAATAATCCAAATAAATACTGAAAGGCGTACCCGCGTGCAGTTTGAGAGTAATGTACCAATGCCGGACTCAGTGCAGCGCCTAGCGCCGCCACAAGGCCGGAATACTTACTTCCGGATGAACTCTGCGCCATCAATCCAATTACGACAACAGTCAGAACCCCGGCGCAAAATGCCCAAATCCGCAGCGTTTGCTCGTTGGCTAACGAATTAGTCGTGGTTAACGCGATGAGCGTATTATGCAAGCGATGCAGATTTGGACGGTCACGGTTAAACAGCACTTCAACCGCTGAACGATCACTAAAGGCCTGGAGCGGCCAAATTTCATCGTATTCGAATCCCCTGTCAATACCATGAAGCCGCAAGAATACGGCCACCAATACGAGAACAATAAATAACGCACGATAGTTTCGGGTAATAAATTGGTAGCAATCAGGCTGCAAGCAGTCGGTTTCTCGAATATCGGTCGCCAAATTGAGTACCTGAATTTAGATGGGTTTTCGATAATTCTGCGATTATTTCCGCATGCTTTCGTTCGACTGCGGCGATATCTATCATAGTCGGTGACCTGAAGTATACCAACACCCACGGAATTTTAGACGTTCTACTTATAATTTCGCGCACTCATGTAGACATTAGTGGCCGCGCCGCACGGGGATCAGTAGCCAGGCGGGTGGAAGGTTCTTTTCCGGTAGTATACCACTCTTACTCGTTCGATCTCTCTGTTCGTCGGCAGATTCACTGTGAACTGACCAGGGGTTTCCGGTACGAGTTCCCACGAATCGAATCCGCCGGACTGATTACGGATGTAAACGCTCCCGTAGTCAAATTTTAGATCTACTGCCACCCGATACTTATTTCCATGTACTGACAAACGCAGGTGATCGCCAATTTCGGACCTAAAGACGTTACCAACCTCATCGGCGCCGACGTACTCGAAAACTTCGGAGTCGTATGAATATATCGAAATATCAGGCGGCTTTGGTGGCGCAAACTTCCCCCAAATATCCCAATCGGAAAATTTGACAACTGTTGCTTTATCACGCGCAAGTTTCAGTAGCGTGTCCGCCGGTGAAAGATGGAACATATCTTGGAGGTTCACCGCCTTACGCTGCCCGAGGAGAGATAAGTGGATGTTGGAAAAATGATAGAGATTATAGAATTCATCGAGCTCGTGAAAAATGTATCGTTTCGGGTACAACGGGGTCATCCTGCCGTGAAAGTAAACAGATTCATTCTCGGGGACGTGATCCCTTATATACTGTCCGATGATTGTCCAATAAGGAGTGGTGAAAACAGGGTCTCGAAAACTCCTCCATTCCCGATTTGCTTGGGCAACCGCAGGGAGAAACAGTAGGATAAAAACGGTACGCCGCGCCAGGTTGCCAATAATTCGGGCCGTTTTCTGCCGACCTACAAGCATTTTCTCGCAAATAATCTTCCCAATAAACCTGGCTGTAGATCTATCTATACGTTCGAGACCGACTGTTGCGAAATACGGAAACAGCACCACTATTGGTAGCAGATATCGAGTTTCGTTGTGTTTGAAAATAAATGAGTGGAAAAAGAAAATGACTGCAAAACTTACGATCGCGTATATGTCATTAGCGCCGCGTCGGACACAACAATACCCGATCCCGAGAATAGCTAACGCGGTGATCGGATAAGTAAGGGTTAGTGGAAGGGTAACAAAATACTCATACCAGTAGTCGGTATAAAGAAGCGCGCCTTGATGAGATTGGGTGTTGAACATTTCGGAGAGAGCACGAATCGCCGCTGTTATGGTGCCGAACTTAATAGCGAAGAACCCGACTACATAACTGACAGCTAAAGCAACCGGTAAGACCAGAAGACCGCACCAAAACCGGAGAGACTTCCAGTTACGTAATGCCGATTTATCTTTATTGATAGCCAGGAACAATTCTGTAATAGCGAAGATCGGAACTAATAGTGCGAGCTGATATCGTAGTGAAATAACGAGCGCAGTTCCAACGCCAAACGTCATCATGGACATAAGAGACCGTTCCCGTCGGTATCGAAGGTACGCAATTGATACGACTATATACAAAAACGCGGCGGGGAGATCATGGTTTGGAAACGGCCCATAGTGAATAACGAGCGGGTTGACAGTGACCAGAAGTACGGCAATGAAGGTAGAGAATGGATCGAAACGGTGGCGGTAAAAGAGAAAACAGGCGATTAAGAAAAACGATGTCATAGTGACGGCGAGTACATACTGGGATCTGAATGATAGGCCGTCCGGGAACTCGTGGAGATCAGGCAGAAGCATGGCGAGAATCATAGAATACAGCGGTGGCCGCATTATCGGATATTCTATTTCAGGATCGCCTAGAGATTGTGCTGCTAAGATGTATTCGTATGAATCATAGAATGAGATTTCCAATCTCGACGCTAGTTGTGTAAAGAAAATGATATTAACGACTACAGTTATAACCGCGAGTCGAGTCCAAACCTGAGACTGTTTCGTAATAGATATCATGGGATGCGATAGACCGCTATTCAGATTCTAGTGCCTGCTTGTATTAATTCTAATAATTATGATTGCACCTATTTTTCGCTGTACTGCGTCGCTATCTTCGGGCGCGTACCCGTAGGTACGCGTCGATTATAGCAACGAAGTACAGTAGAAAAAGAGGTGTAACCCCTTGGGCAA
>JAJFLP010000108.1 GCA_021772635.1 Verrucomicrobiota bacterium
GCGATTCGTCGCGAGAGAACTTAACTCGTTCATAATAAGACGATTGGAGAAGGCGCCACGGTGAAAGTGAATTTTCATTCACTAAGATGTGAAGTCAAGCCAATCGGTTTATTTGAGCAGAAATTAGAGCTCGCAGCAGAATACTGGTGAATTATTCAGGCTAGACTAAGGTTAGGAAACAGGAGGTTGTTTATGCATATAACAAATATACACGAGGCTAAAACAAACTTCTCCGCCCTGATTCAGCGTGTGAGAACTGGTGAGGAGATCATTATAGGTAAGGCAGGCAAGCCAGTGGCTAAGATCATACCTTATAACCAAAATAACGAACCGCGCAGTGGCGGACAGTGGCACGGAGAGATTCGAATCTCTGAAGATTTTGATGAACTTCCGGAGGACATTTTAACGGTGTTTACTGGGAATAATAATGCGGCTACTTCTTGAAACCCATGCGTTGTTATGGTGGTTAGACGATAGCGATTTCGATCCCGAAGAAAATAGTACACGGATCGATTCCCATAGGAGTCGCAGGTAAATTGCAAACTGCGTGTTTCCGAAAATTCCGTATTTGAGGCTATCCATTGGCGAACTCTGCGGATCTTGGATCTCTATGGGATCACAGTGAAAACGTTCATAAATGTGAGGCCCAAAATGAAACTGACTTTTCTCAGTCACGCGTGTTATTTACTTGAAACTTCAACCCACACAATTATTATCGATCCGTTTCTGACGGGGAACCCAAAAGCCGAGATCGGTGCGGAAGACGTGACATGTGATTATGTCCTCGTCACCCATGGGCATAGCGATCATATCGCGGATGCGGTTGAAATAGCAAAAAGAAACAATGCGACAATTGTGAGTAATTATGAGGTCGCCATGTATTGCGGGAAGCAAGGCGCGAACACCCATCCGATGCACATAGGTGGACAGCACGAATTTCCCTTTGGCCGAGTAAAGCTAACGATTGCGCATCATGGGGCCGGGTTGGATACTGAAGACGGATTTATTTGTTTAGGGAACGCTACGGGGATATTGATTTTCGCCGAGGGGAAGACCGTATATGATGCTGGTGATACCGGGTTATTTCTTGATATGAAACTAATCGGCGAGATGCATCCTATAGATGTCGCGATTCTTCCGATCGGGGACAATTTTACGATGGGTATCGACGATGCCGTGAAAGCGGTAGAATTTCTGAAGCCGAAGGTCGTAATCCCTACGCACTATGGGACATGGGATCTAATCGATGTCGATCCGAACGAATTTTCGGAAAAGGTGTCGGGAACGGGTAGCGACGTCGAAATCATGGAGGTCAGCCAGAGCTACACGATCTAGCTGAATTAAAAGATGGAAGAAATAGAGTCTGGCGGCCGGCGAAGAACAAAGCGTTGTGCATGTTGAGTCCTCGCTACTCCGGCGGATACATTTGTTCCCGATCGCTATAAAGCCAATAGCCCTTACCCGGTTCCAGGGTACCGTCGTCCTTGGCGACGGTGCGGAACTGCGATCCGTCCCAGTCCCATATTCGTCCGATGATAGCCGGGATATAAGGCCTCGCGACTTCCGTTGCAACGCCGATTAAATTCCATCCCTTTTTCAGCGTAAATCTTTGTGCCGTCGAAGTCAGGTCCTCACCGGGAACCGCGATTTGAAGCGGGACTTGTGTTTCGGTGCGAATCCAGTATCCGGTAAGCGGGTCAAGGGTATCCCCGGTAAGGAATCGGTTTCCATCCCATTTCCAAACCGGGCCGACCCCGTTGATCAAGTTAATCGCACGCGTACCACTAGGTGACGGGATAAAGTTATCGCTATTAAAAATCGCTACCAGGGTATTAGGTATTGGTGTGATCGGTAACGATACCAAACTCCACGTTCCGTCTAAGGTCATGATCGCGCCCTGAAACGCGAAATCCACCCCAGTTTGACTGGGGCCAACCGTCGCAGTCCGGTTTTCAGGCGCGAACTGAAAATTCGCGACCTCAGGACTGACGGTATATGATCCACTATGCAGCGAATCTATCTGATACGCGCCGCCGGTTTGGGTGGCATCAGTTTGCGTGATCTTCGGATCCAGGTCCAACATCACTGACCAGCTAAGCAAGAACCCGATATCAGGAGACGCATTGTCATCCATAATCAACGTCCAGGTGCTATCCGACTCCACGCCCACAAAGGCAGCCAGACTCTCTGTTGGTGTCGTACTGTCCGGATATACTGTGTTGATATCGTCGGTGCTTCCACCTGAGCGGTTGTGTAGAACGACCGCTGTCCCCGTCTTTTCGTGGCGCAGAGAAATCTTGAGATCTCCGATAAACGGGTGGCGGACGTTTATTGCAACCTTGACTGATTCGACGGTACCTGCTTCCAGCGTTTCAATAGTCGTGGAAATTCCGGAGAGATCATTGTCCGGGATTCTAATCGCGCATTTCGGACCAATGCGGGTTATGCTCTGAGTGGGTCCGCCGATCGCAGAAACCGTCGCATTCTCCGGCCCCGCGACAGTGCCGGAAATCGAGTAAAGTTGTGTCGCACCGCTGAAGTCGACCGAACTCTGGCTGGGGCCGACCGCGATTGCTCGCGTAGCCTCAATAAACGTCGTGGCCGCTTCCGCGACAGTAATGCTGTAGTTACCCGTCGACAACCCGTTAAAACTATAGGTTCCCCCGGAATCGGTAGAGGTGGCGAAATTGACGTCGGTCGTATACTCGATATTTAGTCTCCAACAATTTAGGAATCCGCCAAAAATCGAGTCGAAGTTGCGTACCCGCAAGGTCCAGGTACCGCTAGCGGCAGCGCCATCGAAACTTGTTAACTGTGCCGCGGGTTGGGTCTCGACCGGATACACTGTATATATATTCGACGTACCCGGCCCTGTACGATCGTGGAGAACGATCTCGGTCTCACCGTGGACCAGCGCAATCTCTATTTTCTCGGCCTGTGAGTGCGTCAGATGCACCGCGACTTCAACCGATGCCACGGTTCCAGAGGTGCCGACCGAAATCGGAAATTCAACTCCGGCTGTTTCATTCGCGGGGATCGACTTATTCGCCGGCACCGCGACTTCTTCCGTGTATTGCGTCAACGTCGCACTCGCGTTTACCGCTACACCGGATTGCGGCGCGCCGTCCACCATAACCTTGCCATCTATTGAGTACACAGAAAGAAGGCCGACGTGACCCTCAATCCAGGTATGTAAGCTAGACACAAGCGTATAAACACCGGGTTTCTTAGCTACCGCACATCCATCGCCCCAACTCGATATCCCTCCAACCAGCCAACATTGCCTTGATACATCGAAAAATAACATCGGCCCGCCGCTATCTCCCTGGCAACTGTCCTTTCCCCCTGCTGCGAGGCCAACCGCAATCATATTACATAATACCTCACCATTATAATAGTCGCTGCGGTTTGCTGTGGTAAATGAGATAGTGGGGACTTGTACTTCCTGAAGAGTTTCAGAGGCTACCCCCACATCATCATTGCCCCAGCCGATGACAGTCGTTTCCGTACCTTCACGGTAAAGGGCTCGATCGCCTGGGGTCGCCGGTAGGACGGTGATCTGACTAGACGGGGAACTTAAGTGGACAAGTGCGATATCGAATTCATTACTCACGGCGTCATAGTCCGGGTGGATAATGAGTGAGGTCGCGGCAATACGCTCGCCGTCGCCGTCTGTCGACGTCAGGTTATGGCGGCCCAATACGACATCAACCTCGTTTACAAATGTATCCTGGACTCCACTCTGATCCAAAAAACAATGCGCAGCTGTTAAAACCCACTCCGGGTGGATCAACGATCCACCGCAGTATTGGCCATCGAAAGCATCCGCCACGTTTCTTTCAACAATCGCCGCCTGCCATGGCCATGCGCCTGGAATCGCTTCCTGCCCCCCGACTATTCTCGAAAAACGCGGAGACTCGTCTTCCTGTGTCATTGCCGATGATACGAAAAAAACGCCACTTAAAACGAATAAGACAATTTTCCGTTCAGTAACGTTCGTCATGAGGGATTTATACTGCAAGCAGTACAATTTTTAGTAGACTTTGAATTCATTACATAAGGGATATCGAACAATAAGTTTTAATCGGCATTCTGCTGGCCAGCAGAACGCCTGGTCGAAAACCTGAAGGCGTTCGGTATAACTTACCTCAGAATCACGCTCATTCGACTATTTTAGATTTCGCGCTTCGAATTTCGGATTCGGTGTTTGAACGCCTTTTCAAACACACGCTAGCTTCCCGTACTCTCGTAGTGGCGGATTCCAAGGTTCCACATCGATATACCGACCGCCATGGTCACTGCGGCGATGACAGGAATCAGTAACACGAACGGCCGGAATTCGTCGAAACCGAGGAAATAAGTTGCCGGGAAGAACGCAACGAATGCGAACGGAATCACCCACATCAAAATACACTGAAGCAATCGATTATAAATTGTCACGGGGTATTTACCGAACGCGATCATATTAAACAACGGTGCCATCAGACCAATACGGTCAGGCCACCAGAAACTGAACGATGCAACTGTCGTAAAAACACCACCGTATATCAACATTCCGCAGAACGCCATGATCGCAAAAATCAGGACTCGGCCCAGTGTCCATTCGAGGCTAAGCTGAGCAGACGCGTAAAACACAATGCCGGCGCCGACGATAAGCCCGATTAAGCTTTCTATATCCACTTCTTCCATGAGCACCTGGAATAGACTATTGAGTGGTCGAAGGAGAATTCGATCAAGATTTCCTTCGATTATATACTTACTGCCGACATTGTACAGATTCGGGAAGAAAGCGAAAAATAGATTTAGCGGAAAGATTGAAAATCCGTATATAAACAACACGTGCCACTTTGTCCATCCGCCGATCGTGAGTGCCTGTTTCGCGAATAGCACATCGATAAAAATTAACGTTACCAATTGGAAAAGGACGCCCGTAAATAATCCCAATAGGAGATCTGCCTTGTATTCCAGACGGGTCTTTATGAACTTTGACAGGTACGCAAACGCGAGATCAATATGTAGGATCACTCTCTTAATCATCGGGATATCATTCCGGGGAGGTACGATTGGGTTAACCACCCTGAATCAGTATTCGTCGTTGACAAAGTCGCCATACGATTCTACCAATTCCGAATATTATCACAATCCAAAGCAACTGGAGACCCAGCGAGAAAAAAAGCGAGAGTCCTTGAATTCGACCGAGATAAATTTGTAGCGGGCAATACGCGATCGACTGAAACGGCAGTAGAAAACTCATCGACTGAAACCATGGCGGGAACCAATCGATCGGGATAAGTAACCCCGATAGGAGTTCTATAATAAGGTTCTTCGAGTATAGGACACCTCTAATCGAAAGGAAAAATATCGATAACAGCCCGATTATATAGTTTATTCCGAGATAGATAAGTACGCTAAATGACGAACTGAGAATAAATAGCATCATATGTCCTAAGCTGACTGGCGGAGACACCGAAAATAGTAGAAACGTCACCACGATGATCGGCGGTGTGAAAAGCACGATTCGGAATAGGCTGTGACCGAGACCGCGTGCAACATACATCAACTGGAAATCGACAGGTTTAATGAGGTCCATAGCAACCTGGCCAGACTGCACGTCATCGGTTATTTCACGGTCGATATAATTCAGATAAAAACTCTTACAGATCCATCCTAGCGAGACGTAGGTTAGCATTTCCTGCAATGTATAACCTTTTATCGTCACATCTTCCATATACAGCGCTTTGTACAGGAAGTAATAGACAGCGACGTGAATTACGTAGGTAAAAACGCCGATTAAATAGCTGACTCGGTAGGCCAGCATTTTCTGAAATGAAATACGCATATATTCTGCGTACTTACTCAAGTTCGCTATGTAATCGTCGGTTATCGTGTAAGTGGACATTACGGCCCGATTCTCTCAGGAAATTTTGCGGTTATTGCAGATGATAGCGATCTATTTCGCTCAGGCTAGCCTGAGCTATGCATAAATTTTGTAACGAGAGCACGCAGCTCATTTGAAATTAATATGTTAGCGCGCCGGAGAAGGCACAGACATATTGAAATATGTCGAGCACTGAGCAAGCGTTAACGTATTAATCTTGAACGAGATCCGTGCTCGCAGTAGAAATTCATGCATAGCTCAGGCTAGCTTTGGCCGGAGTAAATACGGCCGATTATATCTTCGATGGATGGTTCCTCGATTGTGATATCGTGAACCGGCGCGTTTTTCAGTACACGCTCGATGATGTCCGCGGGGCTGTATGAGTCACGCTGGAACGTGACCTTCAGGCTTAGCGGATCCATTACCTCAGACCGAACTGAACCATTGAACGCGCACGCGCTCTGCAATTCGTCAAAATCTATGTTGTCGTTTAGTTGAAAGACAATGCGTCGGTCAAGCGTATACTTCATCCGCAACCCTTCGATATCTCCATCGTAGATTATCTTTCCCTTATCGACGATCAGCAGCCGTTGACATAGTTCTTCGATCTCTCTCAAGTCATGTGTCGTAAGAATCATGGTTACTCCGAATTCTCGATTGATCTTCGCAAGAAACTCGCGAATTCGGAGTTTTCCGACTACGTCCAGGCCGATCGTCGGTTCATCCAGGAATAGCACTTTCGGGTGATGTAACATGCTCGCAACCAGATCGCATCGCATACGCTGCCCCAGCGATAACTTTCGTACGGGAATGGGCAATAGTGGGCCTAAATCAAGCAGTTCAATGAACATTGATAGACGGTCTCGAAAGTCTTTCTCGTCGATCTGGTAGACTTTACGCAGCAATCGAAACGACTCTTGAACCGGGATATCCCACCACAATTGTGTTCGTTGGCCGAACACAACGCCGATATGCCGCGTATACTCGTAACGTTCACGATACGGGATAAACCCGTTGACACGTACCTGCCCCGATGTCGGGATCAGAATTCCCGTCAGCATTTTTATGGTTGTGCTTTTACCAGCGCCGTTAGGCCCGATATAGCCGACGAGTTCACCCGGGTTGATTGTAAAGGAGACGTCATCGACTGCCTGAACAGACTCGTAGTCACGGTAGAAAAGATTGACGAGGGCTCCCTTCAGTCCTTCCTTGCGCTTAAAACTGCGATATACTTTCGTTAAGTGTTCGACTTCGATCATGAGATCACTTATCGGTCGTTGTAAGGGATCGATGGCCGCGTGCGCCCTTTCGTAATACGAAAGGAAACTTCGTCTTGTGCCGCTAAACCATAGGTGTGTCCACCGCGCCACCCTGTTTCAAGTACAATTAGAATACAAACTCGACGTCGCTTAGACGATTTTTCAGCTCTCCCAGTACCCGCTTCTCATCCTCCAGTGTCTTCGCGATAAAGGTGGCACTGAAACGGATATAGTTGCCCGCATCATCCCACGGCACGGCACTGATGAGCTTCTCTCGAATCAGCCATTGACTGAAGTCTTCTCCGGACGAAAATACCTGACCTGTTCTCGTGCTTTTGGGGATTTGGACGTATAGGAAAAATGATCCATTTGGTCTCGATGCGTTGAATCCAGCGTCTCGAAGTATTTCAGCAAGTGCGGTGAGGCGCCTACTGTACTTATCGCAAATTTTTAATGTAATGTCCTTCTGGTTCTCCAAGGCGCAAATAGACGCTTTCTGGATCGCCGCGAACTGGCCGCTGTCGGCATTGTCCTTTACATGCGCAAACGCAGTTACTGCCAGTTCGTTTCCGCATACCCAGGCAAGACGCCAACCCGTCATGTTAAAGGCCTTGCTCATACTATGCAGCTCAATCGAAGTCTCGGCGCCCCCGGGTAGGGACAGGATGCTTAACGGAGTCCCGTCATAATTCAACGCTGCGTATGCGGCATCGGAGACGATTAGAATATCGTTTTCGCGGGCGAAGTTGATCGCGAATTGAAACGACTCCGCAGTTGCCGACGCCCCAGTCGGGTTATTGGGGTAATTGAGGTATAGCAGTTTCGCTCGGGCCCGTTGTTCAGTGGTTAGGGAATTTAAGTCAGGAAAGAAGTTATTTTCCGGAGTAATGGGGAGATTTACGATCTCGCCACCGTGATATCGGGACCAGGTCCCCAGAATCGGATACCCAGGTACAGAGAGAATCGTGATATCTCCGGGGTCGATGAAGCATGCGGGGATTAACGAAAGTGCAGATTTACTCCCGATACTGTGGCAGATCTGCTTTTCCGCGTCGAGTTCAACGCCGTAGAGTTCCCGCATATAACGCTGCACAGCGGTTTTAAATTCCGGGATACCGTTGTCCGTATAAGTCCTATTCTCCCATTTCGCTGCCTCAACGGTCAGTGCGCGAACGACTTCAGGAAACGCCATGTCATCAGGTTCCCCGACGCCCATGTCGATAATCTCCGTCTCTGGGTGTGCCGCACGTGCCGCGGCCTTAGCGCGCTTTATTTTCTCGAATTTATAAACCGTATCGTCTTTTCCGAACCGGTTTCCGCCTATTCGTTGTGCGATATTGTCCTGTACGTAACTAGTGATCATATCGGGCTCCTGTTGGTATACCGATCATCTTCAGGTTTTCGTTTCTAAGCCTTTGAACCGTGGAACAGTGAACGGTTACCGCTTGTTTGCTTATAAAGGATTTCATTGTATTCTTATTCAGGTTGTAAATAGACATATGTAAACCCTGAATTAAAGCGATAGCGATACAATAAGATAGAAGTAGCGCGGGTCGTTGGTATTACGGAGCGTTTGGATAGTGTGTCGAGTTCGACCGCGGAATCTATCGCCCTCGAAACAAGGAATGAGGTACAATGTCTCGTCCAGTTCGGATTCGCAAAGAGTTTAACTTTCCCAAATTTTCACTCGTCGAATTAGTCGTTTTGATCACGATAATTACGAGTGTTCTGTCTTTGGTTGTCCCAGTCTTATATCGCAATAGAGCACAGGCGAAATCTGTGCATTGCGCAGACAACCTTCGCCAGATTGGAATTTGGACACTCGCGTACTGCGGGTCGTACGACGGTTTTCTTCCTGACTATGAATCAGGATGGGTAGAGCGAATTGGCAGTATCGGCGACCATAATCTAGTCCCAGGGGCCGAACCAAAAGGCCCATTATCATGCCCAAGTCAGTCGTTTACTTCGTTGAAAGACGGAGTTTCCGCCGCCGACTATTGGCGCGGTAGTCAGTACGGTTTGAATCAGCACATTTCGTCAAGTCTACAAAACCGCTTTAATGAGTATTATCCCGAATGGACCCAGCTTAATATCCAACGTATTAGTCAACCATCGATTAAGGTCCTTGCTGCAGACGCTTCTGGTGGCAATTACTACGACATCGAAGGTCGCGACCCGGTGATAGCCGGAATAAGTCGGGACGGAGTTTCTTATGTAGATGGGCTGCCTCCGAACCCGGCGCGACCGTTTCCGTATCTAAGACACATTAACGGGAGCGGTAATTTTCTGTACCTCGACGGACATGTCGAATCGAAAAAGACCTGGCCAGCCTTTGCTCGCGGTCCGGGAGTCCCGGGATTTCGATTCTGGAACGGAGAGCACCGGTTGATCAATCAACAGCCCACGGCTGTCCGCCGATAGCGCCACTGTTTCGAACCGGGCATTGAATCTATGTTTGTTCAGTAGAATGATCGGTACGGGTAAGGATCACGAGGGTCTGATCGTCCATTTGCGGCTGTGAGGCAACAAAATCTCTTACCGAGTTTACGACCCGTGTCGCCGTCGCTTCCGGATCGCAAGTTGGGGGCGTTAGCGAGTCGATTAGCCGATCCAGACCGTATTCTTCGCCGTCCTCGTCCAAGGCTTCTATGATCCCATCCGTGAAAAGAACGATGGATGAATTGGGCAACCACGAAAAAGAAAAAGTGTCGAACTGAACACTTCCATCATCTGGTGGCAGCAGTCCAAGTGCAGGACCGTCGGGATATATAATTTGAACGTCCCCGGCTGGTTGCTGAATAAGTAATTCAGTGTGTCCGGCGCGTGCGTATTCCACCGTATTATCGCGCTTATCGATAAGGCAGCAGGCTAAGGTAACGAATCTCGCCTCGTCCGTATCGATGTATAGATTCTGGTTTAGTTCCTTTAACAGGCCTTCCAGGTTATCTTTATACCTCGCTGCGTTCGCGCGAACGAAAATGCGGCACATCGACATAATCATGCACGCAGGAACTCCTTTTCCGCTTGCATCAGCAATCAGAACCAATAGAAAATTATCGTTTATCGGTACGAAGTCGTATAAATCTCCACTAACTTCTTTTGCCGCGATATTTACACCGTGTATCGCGAAATTCTCACTTTTCGGGGCTTCTTTCGGCAGCAGTGAATTCTGAATTTCGCGCGCCAGACTTAGCTCGCGCTGAATTCGATGCTGCTCACCGATATCTTCATAGATCTTGAAAAGTGTTCCCGCTAAGGCTATCTGATTAGATAGACACTCAAGCAGGTCGACGTCTTCCGAAGTGAAATAATTCCCTTTCTTTTTCTTATCCAGCGCGCAAATCAGACCGATTTTCTGCCCATCCAGGATCATTGGAACCGCTATGATTGAGCGTAGCCCCTTGCGTCTATATCCGTTGTCATCAGCAGGGAAATCCTTGTGTACTGATTTTCCACTGGAAACCGCTTTGTGGAAAATTCCTTTGCTGACCTCGATCTGTTCCTGATGTAGAGCCTCAAGGATCGATTTTGCTTCGGTCGGAGGCGAGGGATCTTTGTCGTTGATCGGGGGGAGTTTGCCGGTTTCGGCGACAAGTCTGAAGTGGTGTTGTTGTTCGAAGATGTAGAGACGAATGTTTTTGGCTTTTATCGAGTCGCACAGCAAATCTGCCATCGACTGCATCCACTTCTTTTCGTCCCTACTGGTTACGATACTGCGGGAGAACCGGTCCAGAAACCGGACCATGTCCTTGCGATCCTCCAGAGCCCGTCTTACCCTTTTTAACGCGGATCGGGTGCTAATTCGATATTGCAGATTAGAAACGGCTAAGACGACGATAATAAAGGCTAATAGTCCGTAACCGATCATTTTTGAAACAACCCGAATTCAGAACAGGGTTCAAATAAACGCGATAGATCTAGCCTGATCTATGCATGAATTTTGTTGCGAGAAGTCGAAATTCCCAAAATATCCACGCTAGCCTACATTATGCATAAACTTTCTATTGCGAATACGTATCTTGTTTCATATAAATGAGTTACAGAGAACGCCGGATCTCAAAATATTTCAATATTTTTTCGTCCCGGCAACCTCCATAACTCTTTGAGCTAAAGAAAGCTACGCATTCTCATGACGAAATTTGTGCATAATGCAGGCTAGGCCGACCCTTTTGCGTGGATGTACCAGTACACGCAGAATCGGCCAATAAAAGAGCTGCAATCGCGATTATCGAGAACTATACTTGCCCGCGATTTCTCTCCGTATTCATCGGAGTCCGCTCGTGCGGACCGTAGAAGCGTGAGTCTTGGACATCCTGGATCGGGATTAAGAAACAAGCAGTACAATTTTTGTACGAGTTTAAATTCAGTCCCTAAGATGATCTATGTTGGGCCTAGCGAAATCCGCCGCGGTGGAAACAATATTTCGTCCCGGATGCGGGATGAAGACGTTCGGTATACATGGCCTCTATGCGGTAGTGACCTCGTCACACAGGTAGACATCCTGAATTGCTTTAAGTAGTTCAATTCCCTCATCCATCGGACGTTGAAATGCTTTTCTACCGCTGATTAACCCGATTCCCCCGGCACGCTTATTGATAACTGCGGTGGTGACAGCGTCTTGCAAGTCATTCGCTCCTGACGGACCACCGGAATTCAGTAACCCCATTCGTCCCATATAATTATTACATACCTGGTAGCGACAGAGATCGATTAGGTGGTCCGTGGTCAGCTCAGTGTACATGCGCTCATCATATTTACCATAGCCTTTTGTCCGTTCGTTGACGGCAGCATAGCCCCTGTTGTTCGTCGGAAGTTTTTGCTTAATTATATCGGCTTCGATGGTTGCCCCGAGATGGTTGGCCTGACCTGTGAGATCTGCACTCGTATGGTAATCGACGCCGTCCACCTTAAACGCGCCGCTTCTAGTATAGCACCAAAGGATGGTGCCCAGTCCCAGTTCATGCGCGTATTGAAACAACTCGCTGATCTCAACAATTTGCCGACGACTCTCTGGCGAACCGAAGTAGATGGTTGCACCGACAGCTGCTGCACCCATATCCCACGCTTGCTTAGCCCGGGCGAACAGAATCTGATCGAATTGGTTAGGATGAGCAAGTAGTTCGTTGTGATTGACCTTTACAATGAATGGTATCTTGTGCGCGTATTTGCGCGCGACGGAGCCTAATACGCCTAAAGTCGAAGCGACAGCGCTGCAGTCCGCTTCAACAGCGAGCTTTACAATGTTCTCTGGATCAAAATAGATCGGATTAGGAACGAACGACGCGCCCGCCGAATGTTCTATTCCTTGATCGACAGGTAAAATCGACACGTAGCCGGTATTCCCGAGCCGACCGTGATTGAAAATCGACTGTAGATTGCGAAGAACCGGAATATTGCGGTCACTGGGTCCAAAAATTCGTTCGACCCAGTCCGAGCCGGGGAGATGCAATTGTTCTTTAGTAATACACTTACATTCATGTTGCAGGAGGTCATCTGCCTCCGAACCAAGCAATTCAACAATTTCATCGATCGTTCTCATTTCATACCTTTTCGTTTATATACTGTTTGCTTTCAAGTTTTTTTAACCGCCATAATTCCTGCTGTACAGCAGAACGACGATTATTCGACCAGGCGTTGCGGCTCAGAAGTATCTTCCGCTGCTGATCAAGGGGTGTCGTCCATGTTGTTCACGGCCGTCTCGCCTCCGTTTGATTCGGTCCCCGCGAGCGTTTCGGACTACTCGTCCGGCATAAGCGTTCCACACGCATCGGCTCTGTGACTACCGAGAGAGTCTGTAAATATGACCAAAAATTCGGTTGATTGCAGTCCCGCGTCTTTATCCGTATAGAAGCAGTGAACTAACTCGGGGCAAGCCCCCAAGGTATCAAATTTCTAGTTGAGCCCCATTCGCGGCAGGCCGCGGGCATGGAACCCACTGGCGGGATTCAGATGCGGAAAAGGATAGAATATATTACTACATTCTCAATGTTAAAGACACGGTTTACTAATAATTCCGCGACACCACCGTCATAGAGACATCCACGTGTTCTTATCTCCACGGTAAAATAGGTATGTTGTATGCGGTGCCAGTTCAACTTGATGATCCCGCTTTTTCTCCAGTTCGTGATCCTGAAAAACTTCGTATAAGGCGGACTCGGTTGGCAGTTTAATTTCCGTCACGCCTCCCTGCAGGGAATGAATACCTATAAACTGATCATTAATGTAACTAAGATCGTTAGTGTCAATATAAATGTGGACGTCCTTCTGTTTCGCTAACGTCCGAAGAATTTCCGGATTCAGATTAGGGGAGGCGCTGTAAAACGATGTCCATTCGGGAAAGCTCTTTACCGCCATAGCTGCGCCCCCGCCGTCCGTATACGATGCGAGAATTGTTGCTGTTTCGTCATTTACCGTAAAGATCGGTCCGAATCGTAATTCTCTGTGCCCGACAGGATTTCTCTGAATGTGAAGCCAGCCCATGCTTGAAGGCATAGTTTCGCGATTGAGAAAATTTCTCATTTCGGTTCGCGGAGTTAAATGAAAACGTGTCTCACCGGGAGCCATCTTCATTCTCATGCCCGTGATTTTATTCATCCCCGCCGGCGACAAGTAACGATCTGATACAAATCCGTTCGCCCAAATAGACACCAACGTTCTACCGCCAGTTTTCGCTCTATCGATAATTTTCTGGCGCCGTTCGTCGATTCTTAGAACGTGGAAGAGTATCAGTACTTTATAGATTTCGGGCTTAAGCGCCTCGATCGAAACGATATCGAACGATGTGCCCATTCGATTCCATGTCGCTCTGGGCGAACCGTACAGGCTGAAATACGGCGAGGCTGACGAGTCGGCAAAGTGGATGTCGCGTGAGTTGCCCCGGGGGTTTTCGGTATTCGTCGGAGCAATCGCAGTTCGGGATTCATTTCCTGGCGCCAGATACTGAAAAGTATCAGGGGCAATTACAAACGCGACCTCACTTTTCTTGGAGCAAGTCAGCTTATACGACTTCCGGCGAATACCGTTATAAAGTTCTAGTTCCGATATGATATCGTCTTCGCGAAAGTCGCTGGCGCCAATGCCTGCAACCGTCATATAGCTGTTATTAATAAGGTTCGCAACGAAGAATCGCCGTTGAATTTCGATCGTCTGTGTGCGGGTGAAATATGACGTTTCCTCTCTTGATTTCGGCGGGCGAAATGGGAAAGGGTTACGGGCAACTTGGAGTTTTCCAGCTGCTCTGATTTTGTCACTTAGGATATATTCTGCTCCCGCAGTCCCATCACCTGTACGGACGTCTGAAAGATCTACCGGAACCTCAATTGTATCGACGTATTTCGATTCGAGAATACGATCAATTGCCTCGCCGTTCTGGCGATAGCCATCATTCCAGAGATCGTTAAGATATAATCCTGGTCCTCCAACGACCCCCGTGATATACCTGTCATGACTGAATGTTTTTACTAAGCGAGATAAGTGGATCAGCGAATCGGCCCAGTTGATAAAATAGTAGCGGTAGCTGTCGAACGCTGCCGCGCTGCTTTTGGGATGGACGAAGGAATTAATACTTCCGCGCATCCACTCGCTGGCTGGTAACGGGACAGCGTTCCCAAAGTCGACATCGGAATCTTGCCAAGAATCCCGCAGGCTAGTCACCGTTTCATATCGCTCGGAGAGCCAACGTCTAAATGCCGCAACATACTCCAGACGCTGTTCATGTCCTGCTGACGGATAGTCATTCATTCCGTGGCCGTTGATGATATTGCAGCCTATGATCTGTTTCGCATACGATTGTGTTCTTACGAACGCCAACAACTGCTTGATGGCAGACTCACAATAACCGGACCAGGTGTCAATATCTCCAGTTGCCCCGGCGGTGTTATTATTCTCCACCGCTGCTTCGGACCACCAATCGGGAGGGGCATGCAGGAGTACGTCGACTATCGCAAGACTATCCGGAGCCGAAAGGTCACCGGCCAGTAAATGATTTAACGCACCATAATTTACAAAGTCCTCGTGTATCCAGAGAGGCCGATGATCCGGGAACGAAACATTTACGCCACCGAAATTAACGACAATTCGACGTGTTTTGATTCCGGTTTCTTGTGGGATCGTTGACGAAATCGACTGAGATTTCGAGGGCGGGGCATACTGAAGTCCGCTTTCAAGGTGTCCATTTACCGATAGCGCTGGTTTCAGGCCGTCGCCAGCCAGAATTTCTGCAAGTACTGGCGGTGGAATAGAGAGTCTGCGGTCGACTTCATCGTCATCGATTCGATTTCCCTCGTATAAAACGCGGAGTGTTGAAACCCTCAATCGACCCTCGCCAGCCGTGTTTAACGTAAGGTCGATATACAAACCTTCGATCGTTTGCGCGAAATCACGCGCGTCCAGCGATATTCGGCCCAACGCGGAATCTCGTTGACCGGCTGACGTGTAGACAGGAACCATTTGAGCCTGATTCCGACTTGGAGATACCGCTTCCTCGTGTGCCTTAAGTTCTAGGGCCGCCGGTCCCCGTCGTTTTTCCAAGCGGAAATAAATATTTGGATTGAGTTTGCGCTGTTTGATATTGTCGGCTTCCAACTCAAACTCAACCTCGAAATTCGCCGCAATTCGTGAATGGATTGGAACGTGCCATAGAACGTTTGCCGCCGCGGTTCCTTCGAAAATGAATTCGATCTTGTCATCCGCCGTTCGTTCGATTCTAGCGGTCGCCGAATTTCCCGATTCCAAAGTGATTGCCGCTGTATCGTCGACCGCGTTAATATCGAATAAAGTGTGGCCCCAGCATGTGCTAACTGAACCTATACACATCCACAGGACTAGGGATCGCCGAAAACTTTTAAGCATATTGAAGTTTTTAAGATTATTGTATATAATCAGTTCCGACATGATCTTTAACCGATCTTAAAGCCAGTATTTCCTGTCGGCGCGAGTATTTGCCTGGCGGTTAGTCAATTACCCAAAACGGTGACCGAGGCGACCATGCAGGTACTCGACAGATTCTTGGCTCGATGTTTCGCTTAAACCAGCGTTCGTATCAATATTTAAGCGGATGGAATAGTAAAGAGGAAGGATCGACGTTACATTCGGAGCATATAAATGTAAATGCTTTACCGTACGAAATTTGTTATACACCTAATTGTAGCGAATCTCGTTTGATCTTTAGAATCTTTAATTTTATATTTTCCATATTATGAACGACGAACTCGATCACAATACAATTTTTCACGGGCACGATAAGACCCATATTACGCCTCCGCAGGACGACGATTTGAAGAATACCATGCCGCTTTCTCGGAAAGCGCTGGTCGACAATATTCGCGTTAAGAAGAAAGCGTACCTTGAAATCAGCGGCTTAGAAGCGGAACCCGTCGGGGTCGAATTAGGCAAGAAAGACTGCATTATGGGACGCACCGCCGAGAATGACCTCCAGCTTCCGCTTGATGATGTATCGCGGCAACATGCACGTATCTTTTGCCGAAATGAGGAATTTTTTATCGAAGACCTCGGCAGTACTAACGGTACCTATGTAAACGGCATTGCGGTCGTAAAATGTGTTCTTCGGAATAACGATCAGATTGAAATCGGCGACGCAAAAATGGTTTTCGTCGAAGTCGAAACGCGCGGTTGACCTCCCCCTTTTTAATCCGCGGAAACGCGGTTCCCCTTGCTCTTTATCTCCTAGTTCTTCTCCTGTAATTGCTTTGGCGGGTACCTAAATTCCGGTAATCGAATCACCTCCGTCTGAAATTCATTTTGCTCTACGTTTATTATCCTGAATCCAGGGGGGAGATGGTCAAAAGTAGCTTCATCGGTCCCCGGCCGGAACTGACGTGAAGTTGACGGAGTTCCGAATACCGGCAGTTGATCCCATAGCACACGATAATCCTGGTGCGTATGCCCGGTGAATATGGCCTTGATCGAATGCGCCTGAGACGTCACTTTGGAGAACGCAGGTGAATTCTCCAGACCAATAGAGTCCATCCAGGGTGTTCCCACTGGCACCGGGTGATGGTGTACGAACAGCAGGCTAGGAGCCGAACTATTCTCGGTCAGCCGTTCCTGCAACCACTCTGCCTGGTCGCTTTCGATCAGTCCGTGAACCTTCCCCGGCACGCGCGAATCCATTCCGATAAGATTCCAGCCTGATTGGTGTATGCTGAAGTTCAGATACTTCGAGTTTTCGGATGTGGCGATCTCCGGAAATATCGATCTGATCCCAGCGCGACTGTCATGATTACCGGGAACGATTCGGCATCGCGGGACCCAATCTTCAATCAAGTCTCGCAGGAGCCGATAAGTTTCGATTTGCTCGTCCTGTGCGATGTCACCGGTTATGATTAGATAATCAAAGCCAGCGTGGTGTTCGCGGATAAAGGCTAATGTATCCTGGAGGGATCGAAACGCAGGGATCCCAGCGTACGTCGCCTCTGTGTCTGCGAACAGATGCATATCCGTTAATTGAATTACTGTCATGGCTTAGTCTATTGAGACTGTGGACGAGAAACCCGGAGGGACTGTCGATCTTCTATTTCGGGATGTACAATTTTCTCTAATGCTGGCTAGGCTCACAACCCACGCCGGTGAGAGCCAATAGGCGACTCAGGAAAACTCGTGTGGATTAGTGATTCGAAATACGGTTGCAGCAAGGGCGCCGCCTGCAAACGGGCCAGCGAGGTAAATCCAGATATTGCCGAGTGCACCTGAAATGACATTGTGACCAATTGCTACGGCTGGATTAAAGGCTCCCCCTGATATTGGGCCGCCGGCATAAGCCGCCGCGAGAACAGTGAATCCGATTGCGAAACCGTAGAAGGAATTATTCTCATGATCCTTTGAGGTTGCGACATTGAGCACAACGGAGGCAAGCGCGAACGTAAAAAGGAGTTCAACGACCAAAGCCTGAACAACCGTTGCTGTATCACCTGGTGCGACCGTAATGTTTTTGCCAGCGAGAAATCCGGAAACTACTGCAGCAGCAACAGCTCCTAATATTTGACTGACCATATATATGCTTGCGTCCTTGCCTGAAATGACGCCACGTAGCAGGCATGCAAGTGATACTGCGGGGTTATAGTGTGCCCCGGAAATGTGCCCCCCCATATAAACCATCACCATCAGAATGGATCCAATTGCGATCGGAGCAAACTGGCTCCCGGCTGCAACCGTCAGTCCGATTACGAGTACTAAGAAGAACGTTCCGATAAACTCAACAATGTAATTTTTCATATTTGCTCCCTTTTTTCGCGGTTAAATAGTTGTCACTAAATGCTCAGGAATTTAGGCTAGTGTGTACGAGGTTTACGTAGACACCATGTTGTCATACAACGCTGGTTCTCCACATTAGTAGTTTTTATCGGATCTAACAGCTCGGCCCCCAGTGACTTCGCTAGATCTAACAAACTAGCGTGGTCGATGAGATACCTTTCTGTCCCGTCAGGGAGCTTATAACGGTTGCCTTCAACTCGCTTAACATACTGCTCTAATCCGATAGTTGATGCGAGCCGGGAAAAGAAAACACCACCTTCTTTGAGAACGCGCCACATTTCATTGAGCATCTTTGAGAAATGCTCCTCATTCTCGGCGAAGTGCAGGACGGCGTTACTTATAACGAAGTCGAACCTGGAGTGAGGGTAGGGAAGGTCCTCGATATTTCCTATTCTAAAGTTATCGGTAGATATAGTTGGCGAAATTTGTTGCGCAAGGCGGCGAACCATTTCGATTGATTTCGGAGACCGATCAATCGCGTGCACGTCAAATCCGCTTCTAAGAAAATAAGTTAGATTCCGCCCATCCCCGCAACCCGCGTCAAAAATACTGGAGCATTCGTCGAGTCTGCCCTTAAGTAATTGATCAAATAGATATATGTCGATACCGCCGAAGCGTTCTTTGAGGTCCAATATTCTCGACATCAGCAAGCCCTGCGTAGTGTGATTTCGAAACATCCTTTCCCTGGCGTAAACGGAATTATACTGCAGGCAGTACAACTTTCGGATAGCTTCAAATTTTTCCGCCAAGGATATCCGAACGATACTTCGAAAACTCTAAGGCGTTCAGTATACTACGTCTGCGGCCAAGAATCGATCAAACTCTGCCAACTTCAGCGGCCGTCTTTTCCCAGCGGGCTACGTTGCGCTCCTTAATACATCGGCGTGAAATTCAACGAACCGATCTATTCATGACTCAGTTACTTTTTAGCTGCTTTTGGACCCGCCAGGTCCGATAAAGATTTGCGGCCACTGACTAAATCTTCCTTGTCGGACCTCGAGCATTTCTTTAAGCAATTTTCCAGGCGTGACGCAATCGATCGACTGCCGATTTCGGTATTAAACACGAGTTGCAACGGCGCTCTGCCTCGTAAATATTTGGCACACTTTCGACCTTGCGCGGCGTGCTCCTCGAAGCGACGAATTACGTCCGTAGTTATCCCTGTATAGAGAGATGAATCTCCGCACTTTATAATATATAATGACCACATACTTTAACATCTGGATTAAATACCGAGATTCTCCGAATGCTTCGGTGAAACGCAGAAGATAATATTTCAGGTTACCCCCGTTAAGCGGGGCGTAGGGAAGCAATTCAATTCCAATAATTTGCGATTTTAAAATGGACTCTTTAACTCAAATTACCCTTGGTGCTGCGATCGGTGAAGTCACCATGGGCAGGCGGTGTGGAAATAAAGCTGTTTTCTGGGGTGCTGTGATCGGTACGCTTCCGGACTTAGACTGCCTGGCAAGTCCATTTTTGTCGACCGTTCAAACTCTTAGCATCCATCGCAGCTTTACGCATTCGCTTTTATTCTGTATCATTATCCCGCCAATACTCGGAAAGTTAATTTCCAGGATCCATAACGATCAATGGTGGAAACGATGGTCACTTTTGGCGTTTCTGGTGATCTTAACGCACCTTTTGTTGGACTCCTGCACCACCTATGGAACACAGATATTTCAGCCTTTCTCTAATTATCGGTTAGCTGTAAGCAATATCAGCATCATCGATCCGATCTTCACGATCCCGATGTTGATCTCCCTTATTTGTTCACTGTTTATGGCTGGCAAATCGTTGATCCGGAAGAGGATTGTCATCGCCGGTCTTGTTCTAAGTTGCGGCTATCTCGCTATGACTCTTGCCAACAAGGTTTACGTTCGATCAATATTTCGCGCAGCGCTCGACGAGCAGAAAATATCGTATCAACAATTTATTACAAAGCCAGCACCGCTAACGAACTTTCTTTGGCGATGCGTTGCAATGGATGACGGTGGATTCTGGGAGGGGTATTACTCAATATTCGATGGCGACAAAGACGTCCACTTTCGCTACCTCGAGAAAAATCACGGCTTGATAAAAGCATGGCACGATGATCCTGGTATAAAGACCTTACAGTGGGTAACCGGCGGATACTTTAGCATCACTGTTTCCGGCACTAAAAACCTGCTTTTTAACGACATGAGGTATGGCAAAATTGACGCGTGGAACAAGGGGCAGGGGAACTATATTTTTTCGTATAAGATCGACATGGAAAACAGCAAATCCAGTCGCCCACTGGCAATCACCGAGGTTCCTCGGTCGATGCGGATGACTAAAGAGTCGGTACAGGCCTATTTCAGACGCGTTGGTGGGCGTGACTGACGAATTTACATTGCCCGTCTCTATTTCGGAGCGCTGCCTGTTATCGCCACCTGGATATTAATCAACTCTGCAACCTTGAGGGCGTCCATTCCGGGCTTTATATCGAATTCTTTGCGGTTGATTTGAAAATTTGACCGCAAAATCAATAGATCGCCAGCTTCTCCGCCGCCGCGTACTGAGAGCTTGTCCGCCAGATACGCTGCGCTGACGACGATCGTAATTGGTTTTGTAACACCTTTACAATGAAAATCGCCGACAAGATTCAATTCATAGTAGTTGTCTTTTATTTTTGTCACTTCGGTGACGCGCTTAAAGTCTAACGTGATCGACGGATGAGTCCCGGCGTCAAGCCAATCTTCGGATAACATGACCTGCGTCATTTTCTTGTTTGATACTTGAAGGCTATTGGTGTCAACCGTGATCTTTCCGCTGATCTTTGCGGGCTCGGCTGGATCGAAAGCTATGATCCCGGAAATTCCGGAGGCGTAGCCGATAATCGGTTCGAGCTCGGAATCGAGAGCCACCGCGATCGCATTTACTTTTTTCGGATCGTTAAAATCGAAATTAATTGGATCGGCCTGAGCCACGCTTCCGGCAAAAGACACGGAGATGAGAAGATTTGCTAATTTCGTTATAGATTGAACACGCATTTATTTTTCTCCATTTTTATTATCACTGTGAATTTGCGACGATGTATACTGCTTGCGGTATATATATACTAACTCCGGTCGGATTTTCGACAAGTTTTCTAAAATCTTTGCCTACCGTGATATGAGATCGTCGAAAAATTCGACTGCTTGCAGTCTAGCCTGATCGATGCATAAAGTTTCTACTGCGAGCATGTATCAGACCTAATATAAACGAGTTACAAAGAACGTACGACCTTGAAATATTTCAATATTTCTTCAGCCGTACAACCTTCGTAACTCATTGATCTCAGGCCAGCTAAAGGCTCTCGTAACGAACTTGATGCATAGATCAGGCTAGTTTACATACGGATTTATACGAATTATGAACCGAATAACGAACTGCCTTTTTCAACTACTATGGGGTGCGACGATTTTAGTTTCCTGTGGTTGTCTATCACGGGTAGCCGAAACTAACGGCTATTCTTCAGGATCTTATAAAACCGTTCTGACTAACGATATGAACGATCTTTCGAAGGCGACTGTCCAAGCTCTGGAGGACCTGAATATTCCTGTGCAAACTCAGTTTAACGGCGAATTCATCGGCGTAATTAACGCGTTGACTGCAGGTGACGTGGACGTCACGATCGAATTGAACCGGTTAACAGAAGGCAGCACGCAGATCACGATTCGCGTTGGCCGATTCGGTGATCGCCAGCGAACGATGAAAATCTTCAGGCGCATCAGAGATCTATTGGAGACAGCAACCCGCTGAATCTTCAGTCCGTATCCGGGAAACACATGAAAAGTAGGGATTCGCCTACAGATAAACAAGTCCAGGTCTTACATGAATAGCGCGTATGTTCAGTTGAAATTCATGCCATTTCGACGTATTGTATATGGTATCGTTAAAATCACTTGCATGATAATCAAACCCATTAGAAACCCTAGAGAGTAGACACCCATTATGGATTACAACAATATTAAGTCAAATGTTGAGCGCTTACGTAAAATTTTTGTTGCTGGCGCATTTATGTTTTCTTCATCCCTTGCGTTGGCCGGAATAATAACGGTCGATTTCGATTCCCTCGACCGCGGTCAGATTATCGATGATGAATACGATACACCGCAGTATCTGGGGTTAAAAATTTCGGTGATTAATCTAGGCGGTGGCCCGAATCTAGGCGTAGCTTTTGATTCCGAGAACTATACCGGTGGTGATGACGATTTGGCATCTCCGTGGGATGGTGGAAATATTGCGTCGAATGAAGTGTTAGGCAAAATGCTGATCATCCAGGAACACGGGGGTGATAGTAATGGCGACGGTATGCTCGACGGTAGATATGGGACACCAAATGGTTATGGTCCTGATGACGAAGCTGGCGGCGGCGAGATTATTTTCGAGTTCGACACTGCTATTAACGAGTTCGGCTTCGATACAATCGATACGGAAGAGACCGGTTATTACCTTAAGTTTTACAACAATGGCGTAAATGTAACCGGGGGAGACGGAAAGATTACGTGGACTGAACTGGAGATCCGGGATCCCAGCATTGACTACGGGAACAATTTCGCCAATCGTATCGCTCCAATCAACACGTCAGAGTTCGGTGTTTCCAGTCCGTTCGACAAGGTAATTGTTAGTTTCGCCGGTTCAGGCGCAATCGACAACATCATATATCAAAGTAATAGCGCGCCGGTACCGGAGCCTTCCGAATACGCGCTGATGGCAATTGCTGTCATCGCGGTTATGATGCGCCGCCGAAGCAGGAAGAATGCTATTTCAGTCGAGGTGCTAGGTTAGTACGATCAGCATAGTGTGGAACCTATTACTATTAGCATCGCGCAACGCAGATTTTGGAGCCCCTGATATATTTCAGGGGCTTTTTTTTTGCGGCGGTGGGCGTATTCGCAACGCAGGTAGAATATATACCGAACATCTTCATCCCGCATTCGGGACGAAGAATCGTTCGGAGTTTCTTATGCGATCATTTTGAAGTCGTCCAAAAATTGTACCGCTTGCGGTATATACCCAACACCATCGGGTTTTCGACCAGGCGTCGTCCGTGTGACTTCCGCCGTTGCCTAGGTCGGCTATGGCGGGACATGATGCCGGTTAAAAAATATCGTTCGACATCCCTTAGGTAACGGATTCAAAGTTGGCAAAAAACGGTACTGCTTGCAGTATATTTCTGTCTGATTCTTCCGTTACGGGCGTTTCGGGAATCGCGAAAAATCTGGTTTCCGCTTTTCGACAAAGGCGTTTCGACCTTCCTGCCCTTCTTCACTCATGTAAAACAGCATCGTTGCATTCCCAGCCAATTCCTGAAGTCCCGCCTGGCCGTCGCAGTCAGCGTTGAGCCCGGCTTTGAGGCAACGAAGTGCGATTGGCGAGTTAGCGAGTATTTCACGACACCATTTGACAGTTTCCGCCTCCAGGTCCGCGTAGGGCACGACCGTATTAATTAATCCCATGTCCAACGCCTGCTGTGCGCTATACTGGCGGCATAGGAACCAGAGTTCACGTGCTTTTTTCTGGCCGATAATACGTGCCATATACGACGCTCCGTAACCGCCATCAAAAGAGCCGACTTTCGGTCCAGTCTGGCCGAACACGGCGTTGTCCGCAGCGACCGTCAGGTCGCACATCATGTGAAGGACGTGGCCGCCCCCAATCGCGTACCCGGCTACCATGGCGATGACAGGCTTTGGACAGGTTCGAATCTCACGTTGAAAATCGAGGACATTTAATCGATTAACTCCCTTGTTATCTTTGTAACCAGATTCACCTCGGATCTTTTGATCGCCCCCCGAGCAAAATGCTTTCTTTCCGGCACCCGTAAGAATTATCACTCCGATTGTCTGGTCGTCTCGCGCGTTGTTCAATGCGCTTGACATCTCTGTCACCGTTTGGGGGCGAAACGCGTTAAGAACTCGCTCACGATTGATTGTAATCTTCGCGATACCCTCTGACTTATGGTATAAAATATCTGTGTAGTCTCCGTTTCTTTCCCAAACAATATTTTCCATGTTCACTCCTTTGAATCTTGGCTCAAATCTTCGGCATTCTGAGCCCGTTTCGTATTGTAAAATGTGGGTTTAAATGGGCTCCTTTGAATCTTCGCGGATTTTCGATTTGATTTATTTCGGAATTTTACGACTAGATCGAAATGAAAGGTTTCGTTATGTACTAATTCTGCTGTCCAGCAGAATAAACGGGGTTGGACGGTGGCTCCTCCCTTGAAACTTGGCGGAAATCTTCGACATTGAGAGCCCGTTTCGCATTGTAAAATGAGGGTTAAAAAGGATACCCACTGGTGGGCTCCTCTGAAACTTCGATCTTATTCGCCCCGGCGATGCTCATGGAGGCCGGATGTCCCCAGCCGCCGCGAGTCATGGCGTCACAAGCACCGGCGGCTGAGGACATCCGCCCTCCAGATTACACGGGCGAAGCGCATGTTGGAGTTCACGCTTTAGCGTGCAAGTCAGTATTGCTGCAAGCTAAAGCTTGAACTCCAAAATACCGCCGAACCCAAGTTTCCTTTTGTATTAACCGACTCAGCGGAGCGCGTCGGTCGACGCTCCTCTGAAACTTCGTCATTTTGACACACTAAAGTGTGAACTCCAACGGGTGCTACTTGCATACGAAAAGATAGGTGTTGTTAAGGTCCCCTGTTGGAGTTCATGCTCTTGACACGACATAGCCATTGGCGACGGCGGTTCAGCGTGCCTTAACCTGAGTTTCCTATTATCTTAACCGGGGCGGTACGGCCCGGACGATTGCTCCCTTGAAACGTGGGCATTTTGACACACTGAAGCGTGAACTCCAACGGCCCCGAACACATACCAATCCTTTAACTAAGTGATATTGGTATTGATAGACCCGGAATTATCGGGCAGTCGCCGCTTTCTTCAAACTTCGCGTATTTCTGATATTATACTGTTAGGTTTTTAACCCAAGATTCCGGATAATCACGCGTTGATCGCAGTAGCGTTTGAGCTCGCGCTTTGACCCGACGCGGCCCGACCGGCGACGGCAGGTCAGCGTGTTCTAATGAGCTAATAGTTTCTCCCATACTTGATCGGCGTAGCGAACGGCCACCGATGTTCGGGGCACTGAAATTTCGCTGTCCGAATCGATATCCATGTACGCTGCTCCCCGGTCACTCGGTAGGACTCAAGCGGGGGCTCCCTTCAAGGACCTCGATGCAATCGGTATCGATCCGAGTTCGCCCAGTCGCGGGTTCGCATCCAGGTCTAACTGACTCGTGGAGTCGTTGCATAAATAATAATATGCAAGTCCGCCTATCATCGCGGCATTGTCAGTGCAGTACTCTAGCGGCGCAATTGCGAGATTTATATCACGCGCGTCGACGGCAGCGCGGATTTTGGTCCGGAGTCGACTATTACAAGCTACCCCCCCGCAAAGTACTAAAGTTCTCGGTTGGTAATCGTCTATGGCCCAAACGGTTTTTCGCGTTAACGCGTCGACGACTGCCTCCTGGTAACTTGCGACCGTATCTAAAAGTATCGGGTCGAGATTTGCAAGATTTTCTTTTACTGCAGAATCAGGCGTTACGAGCGAGTCGATTCCCGCCAATCCCTGTTTCTTCGCGTGATACAGTAGCGCGGTTTTAACACCGCTGAAGCTGAAGTTTAGTCGGTTTTCGGCACTTACTCGAGTTCCCGAAGTCCCCAGTAAACCGCGCGGGAATTGGAACTTCTCGGGATCACCGAAGGTCGCCATTTTATCAATCAATGGACCACCCGGATAACTTAAATTGAGAATTCTAGCGCCTTTGTCAAAGGCCTCGCCAGCGGCATCATCCAGTGTTCTACCGACAATGCGACAATCCCCGTCCAGCTGAATTAGAACTAATGCTGTGTGTCCGCCTGAAACCACGAGTGCGAGCACGGGAAAATTGCGTGGGTCGGCTATGAGTTCCTGTCTGTCTATGAACGCACCGAATATATGAGCCAGGAAGTGGTTAATACCGATAACAGGCCGGTCAATAGCCGCGGCCAACCCTTTTGCGTACGATATCCCGACCAGGAGGGCAGGAAGTAATCCGGGGGAGTGAGTCACTGCGACGGCATCGATATCTTTAAGTCCGACCTTCGCGGCGGCGAGGGCATAATCCACTGCTGGACCGATTGATCTCAGGTGTTCGCGTGCCGCTAACTCCGGAATGACTCCTCCGTAGAGAGCGTGCTTATCAATTTGCGAGGTAATGACATTCGAGAGAATATCGTGGCCGTCGACTGCCACCGCGACCGCGGTTTCGTCGCAACTCGTTTCAATACCGAGAATGTGCATATACTGATCGTCTTCGAGTTTTTTAACGCCATTAAGGCACGCTATAGTTTTGCCGGACAGAAAAACGGCGGAAGTTCATGCTGTAGTCCACCACCACGGCGAGACATGTTGCCGGTTAAAAAGTATGATCGGAAAATTCGACTGGCGTGGCGGTCGAAATCTGCAGCCTAGTACCATGTAATGGTGCTAGACTGAGGGGTTACTCCTCGCTTTCGTTACGCTCTAAGGTGTCGTCGGTCGGGAGTTCCGCGGACTTGAGAATCTTAGCGAAGTCGACCTCTCTTCCTTTCGACATCACCGTGAGTCCTTTCAATACCTCTATTGCACGGCTTAGTTGTTTGTCTTCTATATCCTCGACCTTCAGCTCCTGGTCGTCAATACTTCCGGCGATTCTCGAACGCTGCAGCGCGAGTTTGTGCGCGTCTTCATCGCTAATATCTACGACAAAATCCGGCTCAATACCGTTGTCGTGAATTACTCGTCGACTTGGCGTATAGTACTTCGCCGTCGTTAAACGGACCGCGCTACCATCATCAACCTCGATTATACTTTGGACCGAGCCTTTCCCGAAACTTTTCTCTCCAACAATCAGCGCGCGCCCATAGTCTTGGAGACACCCCGCGACAATCTCCGCGGCGCTGGCGCTCCCTTCGTTTATCAAGACTGCAATAGGCCAGTCAAGATACTTGTCTTCGGACGACGACCGATATTCCTGCTTACGGCTTTCGGTTCGACCCTCCGTGGACACGATTAGCTGGCGCTTTGGAATAAACAGGGAACTAACGTCAACGGCAGACGTTAATAAGCCACCTGGGTTGTTACGCAGATCAAGGACAAGCGCCTTTATCTCTTTCCCTTTAAATTTCTGAAGTTCCTGGCCAAGAGAATCGGCAGATTTTTCGTTAAATTGCGTTATCCGGATATATCCAATTTCAGGCTCTACTATCTTCGTATCCTTTATCGTGGCAATCTCGATAATTGCGCGTTCGATAGTCAGCGTCTTAGTTTCCTTGGTGGATGGTCGGAAGACCGTTATTTCCACCACAGTCCCGAGGTCTCCCTTTATTAAGTTCACTGCCTGATCCAAAGTTAAGTCGGCGGTCTCTTTATCATTGACTTTAATTATCTTATCGCCGGCAAGAATTCCCGCCTTCATCCCCGGTGTATTATCCATCGGTGCAACAACGGTCAACACACCATCTTTCATCGATATAACGACGCCGATACCACCGAACTCACCTTCTGTTTCCTCTCGCATTTTCCCATATTCTTCCGGGGTAATAAACGAACTGAAGCGATCCAGCGAAGTCAACATTCCCTGCATAGCGCCGTATATGAGGTCCTGATAATCAATTTTTGATTCGTCGACGTAGTTCTTGCGAATAAGTTTCAACACATTCGCGAACTGCCTGATCGTCTGATATCCCTTTTCCTGTCCGGTTTCCTTTTCTATTGCGGAGTGGACGTTAAATCCGATAATCAGATTGCACGTCAAGGCGACGATTATACAATAGAAAATAATATTCAGTCGTTTCGGCATAATCAGCTATTAATCGATTAAAGTTGGATACTTGTAAATCGGTTCATCGACCACCAATCTACTACGCGAGTAATTATTCGTAAACTGACGGCTGAAAGTATTTCTGCCACATTGGCTGGCGGGGCTTATTGGGATTTTGACGGCGATCATACGTTAATCCCACCAGTGGGTTTAATTCCCGACGCTTGGCCCGAGGCAGTTGATTTAACACGAATGTAATTTGATTATTGTCTATTCGCAACGGACAACGACAACACAAAGAGCGACGACATAGTATTATTGGGTACGCTTTTATCCTGCGCCGGATGTTTATTGACGGGAAAGACACCTTCCTATTTCGTGTCGTATGGCGAACCCTAAGACACTCGCAAATTACTAATCCCCGACTGGGGTTCTTTCGCCGGTGCTAACAGCAGCGATCATCCTCTTTGGGTTACGTCCTTACTTACAGTGTGGAATGAGGCGCCGTAAAAGATATTTTCTCAAGCGGTCCTAATGATTACATACCGATGAAAACCGAAGATCGTCGAGACGATAACATTAACCATACCATTTCCGGAACAGTTCAAGGGTTCCTCGCCGGCTTGATCAGCCTTCCGACTGGCGTAGTAACTGCCGGATTCCTTTCGCGGAATCTTGGTCCGGAAAATTACGGGCTATTAACCGTCGCCGCGTCGATAGTGTTAACGGTAGAAGTCATTGTCACGGTCGGGTTTTGCCGGACCGCTGTAAAGTTCGTCTCTGAATCGGACGATTGGGAAAAGTCGGCATCCGCGATTTTGCATACACAATTCATCGTGAGCTTGGTAGCAGCTGCTGGTTTGTTCGTCGCGGCACCTTTCTTCGCGTCAATGCTGAACGCTGAAGCGCTAACCTTCTATCTTCGCCTTTTTTCATTAGATATTCCCTTTTTCGCGCTTAGCAACGTTCATCAATCTATCCTTGTCGGGCGCGGACGTTACGGGAATCGCGCTTTCCTAATCGGCGGTTACTGGATTATGCGCATGGTTTTCGTAATCGTCCTTGTCGGCGCCGGACTCTCTGTAAGCGGTGCAATAATTGCGGGGATTTCTGCATCGGCTACGGTGTTAATTGGAGCTAGATGTCTTATTCAATCACCATTTCTTCGCCGTCAGCCCGCGTTTCCAGTTGCGAGAATATGGAATTACGCGATTCCGCTGTTCGTATACATCATTGGAATTAGTTTGTTCAAGGCGTTGGATTTATTAGTCGTAAAAGGTCTCGTAGATTCGCCGGCAGTTGCCGGATATTACGGTGCTGCGCGGAATTTAACGATCGTTCCGATACTATTTGCATCGGCCCTCTCACCGTTGGTGCTAGCAAAGTTAACGGAATTCCTACGCTCCGACGAGATCGACGCCGCACGGGATTTGACCAAAAGCGCGATGCGTTCGGTCGTGTGCCTGCTACCATTCGCTGGTATGACTGCAGGAGCGGCCGATGAGATCGTGGTTGCTATATATGGCGGTGATTTCCGGCCGGCCGGCGGGCTGCTCAGCCTGCTTATATTCGCTTCTCTCGGGCAGGTGATGATCTCCTTGGTCGTCGGAGTCCTGGTCGCGCTCGAAAGACCCAATTTAACTGCAGTTTTCACCCTGCCATTGGTGCCCTTAGCATTCGTTTTACACTGGCTCATAGTGCCATCCTACGGTGCCGTCGGTGCTGCCTGGATTACGACTTTTCTGACCACGTTATCTGCTATATTGCTTATAGTCGCAGTACACAGAATTTTCCAGAGTTTTCCTCCGCTGTGGCCCGGGTTGCGAAGTGTTGCGATCTGCATTGGCGCTTACTTTCTCGCGTCAGGTTGGTCGACTCCCGGTTTTTTTGTATTTTTCAAAATTACGCTGATTTCCGGTTTAATTCTGTTGACGTATATTTTAGTTGAAGAAGTCAAGATAAACGATCTTGCTTCAATAAAGGCATTCGGTAGTTAATATTAATCTTGTGCGGCAGAGCACGTCCATAACCGCTCGTTCGTAGCGGCGTAGTGCGTAATATTACCTCGCGGTATACTGGAGACTTGCGCCGGCGGCAGCCCCCCCTGGCGCACGGATTATCGGTCGTTGTACTGCCCGCGATCTCTCTCCGCATTCTCGGAGTCCGCTCGTCCGGACCGCATCAGCGAGAGTCTCGGACATTCTGAATCGGGATTAAGAAACAAGCAGTAAAATTTTGGGTCCGTATGAACGGACTCCGCTCGCGCGGAGCTGACTTTGAATTCATTACTTAAGGGATATCGAATGTGTCATGCAGAAAATAAAATATGGAACAGGAAGGGAGCAACCGTCCGGGCCGTACCGGGCCGGTTAATAAAATAGGAAACTTGGGTTCGTCGGCATTTTGGAGTTAAAGCTTTAGTTTGCAGTAATACCGACTTACAAGCTGAAGCTTGAACTCCAAAGGCCGCACAGTCGAGCCGATATTGAATGTGATAAGCAGCCTCAAAATCTTTTAAGTTTCAGAGGAGCCCACCAGTGGGTTTCTTTTTTGACCCACTTATTACAATACGAAACGGGCCCACAATATTGAAGATTTCCGCCAAGTTTCAAGGGAGCAATCGTCCGGGCCGTACCGCCCCGGTTAATATAAAAGGAAACTTTAGATACGACACGCTAAAGCGCGAACTCCAACAGCGATCACTGCAACACGAATTCGCTGGTATGCTGGAGTGCCCGTTGGAGTTCACACTTTAGTGTGTCAAAATGACGAAGTTTCAAGGGAGTCCTGTGGATTTATATACCCGAATAAACCGATTACGCTTAGACCGTCTGCCAACTGATAACCGAGTATGGATTATCTTGGTGAGAGCGACTTTCAGTTTTCGGAATCTGGGGCGGTCGGTCTGGGCGTTCGTCCTCCCTGTAATGTTGATTTCACCTGTAACGACCGTCGGACAGGTATTGGACGACATCGATTTCTCCTTCTCTATCGAGACTCGAGCTCACGTCCGAGACAGCGAGGGCAACGATTTTCCTATCAATTTTCCGACTAACGCCGCATTAAAAACGGTTGACCCGGGAACTAACCTGGAGATTTCGACAGTTACACTTCGGTCGGATATTGACTACAAGGATCTCCTTCGACTTCGACTAAGAGTTCAGTTAATAGATTTATATGACCGCAATTCAACATCGGACGACTCGAAGATTGACGTCGACGAATATTCTCTACGCATTGGCACTGAGGTACCTGCTGGCGAAACACCTGTCAACGACGCGCGAAATATATACCTGAAATTGGGGAAATTCGGTAAGTTCGAGCGGCAACGGGATCGTCATCTCGAAAGCTATGGGCTGGTTTCGACTGCGTTTAATCGCTTCGAAGACCTGGGACTCGAGATCGGATTCGATATATCACCGCATGTCTATGTGAAGGGCTCATTGACATCGGGCAATCCACTTTTTATCCGCGACCCCAACGCCCTTGCTGGCGACAATGGAACTTCCGATTTTCTTCGAAAGCGCGATCCCAAGTTGAATAATGGCGTTGTTATACTGTATGACGCGGAAGTTGAGAATCTCCAGTTCGATCATGAGTTCGCAGAGATCGGGCTCGGCTTGGGCGTTCGGTTCGTCAACCCGGAGGCAACGCGTTATCTCGACTTTCTACTGTTCGCATATGAACGAGACTTGAAACGAGAGGCGAAATTATTTGGGACTTTGTACGGAGGAGATCTCGACGTCCTCGATGCCCCGGGGCCGAATACCTTTCAGGATGGAGAGGTCGTATTGAACGGCTTGACCGGGGATTACAAGCGTGAGTATGGTGCTAGTTTATGGATATATCTCGACGATTTCGCTGTGTTCGGGCAGTTCGTCCAACAGGATGTCGGCGGGCTGGATCGCGAAGGCTGGGAAGTTGAAGTCTCCCGTAAGTATTTTATGCCGGAGACGCTATCTATCAGAGGAGTTCCAATTCTTATATCTATTACACCGGTAATTCGTTACTCTATAATTGATCCCGACTTCACGGGTCCAGGGGACTTCCCGGCACCGAGCACTTTCTGGGAATGGGAGAAGGTTGATATCGGGGTGAAATTCGGAATAATGCGGGGGCTGGATGTCACGGTCGAGTATGCGTTCAATGAATTCGTGCGTAGCGGTCGAGATGAGGAGAATAATGAATGGTTAACTACCTTGCGGTGGCGGTACGGGTTCTAGAGAAAACGTCGCCTGATTCGACTCAGTGAGGCCGCGGAGTAAGAATCGGAACGCGAGTAATACGCTGTTAATTTAGGAGATCGGCGTGTTCGTTATGTCCGTACCGCGCGCCTGGCAGATCTCGGTCGCGCGTATAAGGCGGTGTTTCAGAGGTGGGCATTTGGTAATCTGGAAAATCCTCCAGCCATTGCGCTCGCGACTCGTCGTCTGCGAAATACCTGAGGTATAACTGGATATCTTCATCGCTACCGCTTCCGACGAGGTCAACATAGAAGGCGGAGTGTTCATCCAATGGGATAATTACAGTCTCCTCCCGTAAATGTTTATCCCATAGTCGGCTGTATAGAGCGCGGTCATTCAGATGATTCGTGTTCTCCAGAAATACGCGGAATCCAGCTAGTGCCTCGACGAGCAGCCATAAACGAAGGCGCAGCTCTGCCTCATTCATTGCGTCAGGCGGAGTAAGTTCGAATCCCGCGTTAACGAGTTCCTGAAAATAGTTTCCTTTCGGCATTTTCTCGAAGTCAACAATTCGTTGCCAGAATTGCTCTTCGACTTCTGGCGGACAATCTGTTGAATCCGTGAAGAATACCTTCCCGCCGGCTATCCTTTCGGCCTCGCGCTTAAGCTTGCTGATCCGTATTTCTATATCGACGCGTTTGAGCTTCTCGTTCAGATTTTCTTCATCCATATTGCCAGCTATCCATTTGCAGGTTGTTGCGGTACCGATTACCTACGAGTGTTCGAAATCACTTCTGTATACCGAATAAGGCGGGGGGCGAATATTAGATTACGTACAATTTACATAATGCGTGGTAAATCGCCATCGCCCTTTCCAGGCAAGTTCGAGGTTGTCCCTAAGTACTGGTCAACACATCTAGCGGCTTCCCGACCCTCGCTAATTGCCCAGACGATAAGTGACTGTCCCCTGCGGGCGTCGCCAGCGGCGAAAATCCCGGGGACACTGGACATATAGTTCGCGTCACACTTAACATTCGTCCGTGCATCCAGTTCGAGACCAAGTTGATCCACAATAGTATTCGTTTCCGGGCCCATAAATCCTAACGCCAAGAGTACGAGGTCGGCGGCCCAGTCCTTTTCACTTCCCGGGACTTCTTTCATTGTCGGACGTCCGCCGTTCTTGGATGGTTCAAATTCTACATTAACTGTCGTTAACTTCTCAATCTTTCCGTTCGATCCCTTAAATTCTTTCGTAAGGATGCTCCAATTCCGTCCGACACCTTCTTCGTGGGAGGAACTCGAACGCATGCGCATTGGCCAGAAAGGCCAGGGGTATTGTTCCGATCGTCCATCCGGCGGTTGTGGTAGCAGTTCAAAGTTGGTTACCGATCTTGCACCCTGTCTGTTCGAAGTGCCGATACAGTCGCTCCCGGTATCGCCTCCACCGATTACGATAACATCTTTGCCTGTCGCCGATATTTGGACAATCCCGCTGGCTGAAAGATCGTCGCCAGCGTCGATTTTATTCTGTTGCGGCAAAAATTTCATTGCCAAATGTACTCCGCTGAGATCCCGACCAGGAACCGGTAGATCTCTGCCCGTGGTTGCACCGATGCATAGTATTGTCGCATCAAACTTATTCAAATCCTCCGCGGTTAGATCAACTCCGACGTTTACACTCGGCTCGAATGTCACGCCTTCTTCTTCCATGATCTTGAGCCGCCGATCAATGACCCATTTCTCCATCTTAAATTCGGGGATTCCGTAGCGGAGTAACCCGCCTATACGATCATCGCGCTCGAATACCTTGACCGTATGTCCCGCACGATTTAGTTGTTGCGCGGCTGCCAATCCCGCTGGGCCGGAACCGATGATGGCGATAGTTTTCCCCGATCGCATAGCGGGTGGTTCCGGTTTAATCCAGCCCTCATCGAAGGCACGCTCGACGATCTGCTTTTCAATTTCTTCAATTGTAACCGGAGAATCGTTAATCCCCAGAACACACGCCTCTTCGCACGGTGCCGGGCATAACCGTCCCGTGAACTCGGGGAAATTGTTTGTCGAATGCAATTGGACGATAGCAGCTTTCCACTGGTCTTCATATACGAGCTCGTTCCAATCCGGGATAAGGTTCCCGAGTGGGCACCCGGCATGACATGTCGGTACGCCGCAATTCATGCAACGTGCGGCTTGGTCTCGAACATGTTCAGCTGGATGCGGAAAGTAGAACTCCTTAAAATTTTTTAGACGTTCATCGACAGGATGCCGTTTCGGCATCTCCCGCGTGAACTCCATAAATCCGGTTGGCTTTCCCATAATTTCTTCCGTTAGAGTAGTTTTAATATTTTCGGACTTTTTTGCGCGATTAATCTATACCGCAAGCGGTACAATTTTCCGACGACTTTGAAATGATTGCGTAAGAGACTCCGAGCGATTTTTCGTCCCGCATGCGGTATGAAGACGCTTAGGCTAAATCACTCAAGAACTGGACTGTTTAAAGTCTAACCGGCGATGGGCTCGAGATTACTTTCGGTTTGGTTTTCAGCCTCAGCCGCTTCTCTTGCTAAAGTCGCGAGAGCGCGCTTATAGTCCGTTGGCATAATCTTCACGAACTTGGCCAGTCGCACATCCCAATTGTCCAGTATATCTTTGGCCGTCGCGCTGCCTGTATACTGGAAATAGTTGGTGATGAGTCCACGTAGTTCTTCGATATCAGCCGGCTCGGTCATTTCTTCGAAATCGATCATCTCGGTATTGCATTTGTAGTTGCGAAAGTCACCCGACTCGTCGAGTACATACGCGATGCCGCCACTCATGCCTGCTGCGAAATTTCTCCCGGTTTCTCCCAGAACCACAACACGCCCTCCAGTCATGTACTCGCAACCGTGGTCACCGACACTTTCAACCACCGCTTTCACACCGCTATTTCGCACACAGAATCGTTCCCCCGCCATGCCGTGTATATACGCTTCTCCACTCGTCGCGCCATAAAACGCAACGTTGCCGAGGATAACGTTCTCTTCTGCGACGCAGGTCGACTCCTTATGTGGTTGAAGGATCAATTTGGCGCCTGACAAGCCCTTGCCGAAATAGTCGTTAGCGTCGCCCCTGATTTTCATCGTGATACCACGGGCGCCAAACGCGCAGAAACTTTGGCCTGCAGACCCCGTACAATTAAAAACGATCGTATCCGGGGGCAATCCTTTTTCGCCGTATCGCTTCGAGATTTCGCTGCTAAGCATCGTTCCGACGGTACGGTTTATATTGAGGATTTTAATATCATTCTCGACTTTATCTCCATTTTCCAAAGCGGGCTTTGCCAGTTTAATCAGCCGATGATCCAGTGCACGATCCAAGCCATGATCTTGTTTTTTTGTGCAATACACACCCACAGAATCCGGAACGTCAGGTTTATATAAAATCTTCGAGAGATCCAGTCCGTGCGCTTTCCATTGGTTGACAGCGTCGCCGACTTCGAGTTTATCGACCTGGCCAATCATTTCATTAATTGTTCGGAATCCTAGACTGGCCATGATTTCACGTAATTCTTCGGCAACGAAATATAGAAAATTAACGACATGATCCGGTTTGCCGGCGAACTTCTTTCGTAGCACAGGATCTTGAGTAGCTATACCAACCGGACACGTGTTCAGGTGACATACACGCATCATTATGCAACCAAGGGTGACCAAGGCGCTTGTTGCGAATCCGAATTCCTCGGCACCAAGGAGACATGCGATAGCGACGTCGCGTCCGGTTTTTAACTGACCGTCACATTCAACCACGATTCGACTACGTAAATCGTTGAGTACCAGTGTCTGGTGGGTCTCGGACAAGCCCAGTTCCCAGGGAAGTCCCGCGTGTTTTATCGACGTCTGCGGAGATGCACCGGTTCCCCCGGAGAAGCCACTTATAAGTACGACGTCGGCCTTCCCTTTTGCGACGCCCGCCGCCACCGTTCCGACTCCAACTTCCGAAACAAGCTTTACGTTAATTCTCGCATCGGGGTTGGCGTTCTTGAGATCGTGAATAAGTTGTGCGAGGTCCTCTATCGAATAGATATCGTGATGCGGCGGCGGCGATATTAGCTGGACATACGGCGTCGCGTGGCGGGTCTTCGCGATCCACGGGTACACTTTAAATCCTGGCAATTGGCCGCCCTCTCCAGGCTTAGCGCCCTGCGCCATTTTAATCTGTATTTCCGATGCGTTCACTAAATAATTACTTGTTACGCCGAATCGCCCGGAAGCTACTTGCTTTATTGCGCTATTGCGCCAATCTCCATTTGCGTCCGGGATAAACCGATCCTCGTCCTCGCCACCTTCTCCGCTATTACTTTTTCCGCCGATACGATTCATTGCGATCGCTAGTGATTCGTGGGACTCTTTGCTAATCGACCCGTAAGACATTCCTCCCGTCTTAAAACGTTTTGCGATTTCAGTCCATGGCTCGACTTCATCGAGCGGAATCGGTGTCGCTAATTTCTTAAACTCCAGAAGGCCGCGAAGTGTCCCTTCCACGCGATTCTGTTCATAAAGAGCCCTTGAGTATTCGCGGTAGGTTTCTACGCTTTTGGTTTTCGCAGCATGCTGGAGTTTTGCGATAGACAATGGATTGTACTGGTGGACTTCACCATTGCGGCGCCAACGATATTTACCGCCGACATCCAGTTCTATGTTGCCGGCGATTTTTTGCGGGCAGTACCCCCTATGATGTCTCATTTTTACTTCTTCAGCCAGGATCCCAAGTCCAGCCCCGCTGATTCGGGACGGTGTCCCGATAAAATAATTGTCAATAACCTCTTCATTCAGACCGACGCATTCAAAAATTTGGGAGCCGCGGTAACTTTGAAGCGTAGAGATTCCCATTTTAGACATTACTTTCAGAATGCCCTTGCCTATCGCTTTGATATATCTTCTGTGCGCGGTTTTGGTGTCCGCGATGTTAACACGTTTTTCGATTACCATGTTTTCCAAGGTCTCGAACGCCAAGTACGGATTGACCGCCCCCGCGCCATAACCGAATAGCAGGCCAAAATGATGAACCTCGCGGGGTTCTCCGCTTTCGACCACGATCCCACAGCGCGTTCGATTGCCGTTTTTGATAAGATAATGATGAACCGCCGTGGTCGCGAGCAGCGCGGGGATTGGTGCGTTGATGCTGTCGACGTTACGATCGGAAAGGATTAAAATCGTCACACCATCATCGACCGCACGTGCCGCTTCCTCACACATACGATTTATCGCGGATTTCAGGCCGTCGCCGCCTTTCTCAACCTCGTATAGCATCGCGATAGTTGCGGATTTCAGGCTGCCAATTTGAATCTGCTTCAACTGCTCTAGCTCGTTGTTGGTTAGAATCGGCTGGCGCAACTTGAATTGGTGACAATGTTCTTCCGTCTCCTGAAAAAGGTCTTGTTCAGGGCCGATGTTCGTCGTCAACGAGGTAACCAGTTCTTCGCGCATAGCGTCCAGAGGCGGATTTGTTACCTGCGCAAACAGCTGTTTGAAGTAGTCGTAAATCAGGCGAGGTCGCTTAGATAGAATCGCCGACGGCGTGTCGTCACCCATAGACCCTGTCGGTTCTTTTCCGGCAACAGCCATCGGGCCGATAATTATTTCCAAGTCTTCTATACTGTAACCAAAGGCTTGCTGTCTGGTTAATAATGTCGACGTATCTGATTTGGTACTGGAATCCGTGGCCGGAAGGTCGTCGAATGATTTTAGATTGTTTTTAAGCCAGGTGCGATAGGGCTGTCGGCCTGCCATTCCATCCTTTATCTCTTCATCGTCGATAATCCGTCCGGCGTCGGTATCGACCAGAAACATGCGGCCGGGTTCAAGGCGGCCCTTATACGACACATTTTCCGGCGGTATATCTAGGACACCAGTTTCAGATGCCATTACGACGAGGCCGTCTTTGGTAACCGTATACCTTGAGGGACGCAGCCCGTTTCGATCCAGTACCGCTCCAATACAGCGCCCATCAGTGAAGGGGATAGATGCCGGCCCGTCCCAAGGTTCCATCAGGCAGGAGTGATACTCGTAGAATGCCTTCTTCGCGTCAGACATAGTTTCGTGATTCTGCCATGCTTCAGGAATACACATCATAATCGAATGCGGTAAAGACCGACCGGTATGGTAAAGCAACTCGATCGCGTTATCCAGAATTGCCGAATCACTTCCACCTGGTGTCGCGATCGGAAATAACTTCGCGATATCGTCTCCGAATAACGGTGACTCGAATAAATACTGGCGTGCGTTCATCCAGTTGATATTCCCACGAAGCGTATTTATTTCACCGTTATGACAAAGAAAACGGAAGGGCTGGGCTAGGTCCCACGTTGGGAATGTGTTCGTGCTGTAACGTTGATGGACGAGTGCCAAACCGCTCACTAAATCCGGATCAGCAAGGTCGATAAAATATGACTCAAACTGTGTTGCTAAGAGCATCCCTTTGTATACCAAGGTGTTGCAGGATAGACTCGAAATATAAAACGACGATTTTTCAGTCAGATCCGATTCACGAACCTCACGCTCCAGAACCTTTCTGATCATGTAGAGTTTACACTCAAATTCTGCCGCGTCCTTTAAGTTCGGACCACGGCCAACGAAAATCTGCGCAACGCACGGTTCTACGTCCCTGGCAATTTCGCCTATATCTCGATTGTCGGTTGGCACTTCGCGCCATCCCAATACAGTTTGGCCCTCGGCTTTAACAACGTCTTCAAACAACGATATACACCGTTGACGTTGTCCCTTATCCTGCGGAAGAAAGACAATACCCGTGCCGTAGTCGTGTTCATCGCCGATATCAATACCATTTGCGTCACACATTTTCCGAAGAAATTTATGTGGTATCTGCATCAATAAACCCGCGCCGTCACCCGTCTTTTCGTCACATCCACAAGCACCGCGATGAGTGAGATTCACGAGTATCTCAAGCGCGTTTTTTACGAGCTTATGAGACTTTCGACCTTGGAGGTCGCATATGAAACCAGCGCCACATGCGTCGTGCTCAAACTGCGCGTCGTATAGGCCGGACCGAGTTGGCCTGCCATCGGGATATCGAGTGGAAAATTCATCGAAATTCTTCATAAGCAGAAATTATCTCTTGATTAAATATGTCAGTTAGCTGTAGTGCCGTCGGAATCCGAGCGAATGTACCCAGGACTTTATCAAGTCAATGACACTCGAAAAATAATCGACCGCTTGCAGTCTAGATCGTACAACGTATAGCAGTAACGATTGTACTGCCGAATGATGACAACAGCAAATTTGGAACGAACCGTTAAAAGCACCAAGATCACAAATTCCAGGGTGATCTATAGTTTGCATTTCAGTGGAAAGCCGAATACGAATACCGTATTTTTTTGAATTTTCAAATGAAATTACCGCTATCGATATGCTTTTGTCTATTACTCCCAACTCACGGAACATTATATGTTTCAGCGCGACGCCCAGTCCGTAATGACAGACTATGGAGTCCATTGATTCAATTCACGGAATCCTAAGACGAAAGCACGGCGTTGCGAGGCCGAAGAACCGCAGTTTAAGAATTGAAACTGGACTGCCAGGAGGAGGTTGGTCGCCAGGAACTAAAGAAAAGAGACCGGGGCACTACCGTTGAAGGGGAAGATGGCTGGAACAAGATTAAGAGAACTTTGTTATTCGTAATCTTAATCGTGTTCATACCCGCAATCGATTAAAACTATGATTAAGAATACGTAGCAAGGGCAACTGTTTTCGGAGGCGATGTTTTCTGAGGTTAGGTCAGTGTAACAGTATCTTTTTTATCGTATTCTTCTGATTGTCCGATAGGGAGGTGTAAACCTTCCGGTACTTCGACATATTCGCACCGGTGTTAAGCTGATTAATTTCTCTCTCTACGTCCCTTGAGTCATACCCTAACGTTCGCGAACCCCGTGCTACAGAACCTACCAAATCAATCAGAGTACTGTTCTCTTCGTGGAAGTAATCCACGTTGTCGACGTCACCATATACCTTTGAATACCACGTCCCGGCCATGATCAAGAATGCTGCCGTGACCGTGAAAAGAGACTTTCGGACGGTCGATTTGTCCGTACGGAATTTTACCGCTAACTTTCCTGTAATAGTGCGCGGCCGCTGTCGCTGTCGACGTCGCTGTCGCGTCGGTTTTCCCTCCGACTTTGACGACTTCGTGAAGAATTTCGCTTCATTTTCTTCTCTGGTCATACGTCGGCTCCTCTAATCGTTATTGAACAAAGACTAAAATACGTTATTTCTATGGCAAAAGCAAGATCGGCAAGGTTCCAAGAATGGAGGTTATCAGTTTTTTGAGATACCTCTTGTATGAGTTATGAGAATTCGACGAGACAGCGCTTGCGTATGATTATCTCTTTAAGTGTAACTCGGCAACCTGGCAGCGGGGAGATATTCGATGGGTAGAAAATTACATTTTTTCGGTTGGGACAGACCGGTTCAAGAGTCAGCGGTCGAGTTTCTCGTTTCCGACAAAGATAGTGGGCTGATCGATTTGAGTGCGGATCTGGTTATCGTACCCACTCAGCATTCCGGGCGCCGACTGTCAGATCGATTGGCGCTATTGGCAGCAGTAAAACAAACAGCAGTTTTGCCTGGTTTGATCGTGAGTCCCCGTTACCTTCTTACGCAAGCGTGTAAGACGTCGAGGATCTCCGGGAAGACTCAGTCCCTGAGTCTCTGGATAGATGTTCTCCTATCCACCGATCTGTCGCGGTTTCCAATTCTTTTCTCATCTCCGCCCGCAAACAAAGATTTTAGTTGGGCGATGTCAATTGGTCGGCATTTACTATCAATCCAATCCGAGCTCGGGGACAACGGTTACACGATACAAGACCTGTGCACCCTTGATCACGACATGTTCGAAGAAGAAAAACGGTGGAACGAACTTGCGGCACTCGCAGAATTATTTTTTAACAGGGTGCATGAGGCAGGGTTAGCGGAGGCTAACCAGACCCAACGAGAAGCGATCTCCCGGCTTACGCTACCACCAGAGATAAAACGAATAGTGATGATCGCAGTACCGGATCCGACACCGCTCGCCGTGACTGCGCTCGAACATCTTTCCACTGTACTACCCGTTGATATATGTGTTCATGCGCCTTCTTCGATGGCGGATTATTTCGATGATTGGGGGCGTCCGCGATCCGATAAGTGGCATAATTTCGAGACCGATATCGCATCAGAGAACATCACGCTTGCAGGTAAGACGGTAGATCAGGCCGATGCCGTGGCGACAATGGTATTGGGAAAGGACGCAGTCTTAAGGCTTCAAGACACCGCAATCGGCGCTGCTGATGAACTCGTAATTCCGCAGTTGAAGACGCTATTCGCAAGAAACGAAGTGGCTACCTTCAGTCCACAAGGTGAACCGTTAAGCAATCATCCACTGTTTCTACTTATAACTTCGTTATCTGACATACTCTCGCGACCACAATTCGAGGCTTACGCGAGGCTGCTCAGGAATCCGTACATACTCGATTATTTAACGAAATCGATCGATAATTTTTCCGTGACGAAACTTATGCATGACCTGGATAGAATCCAAGGTCAGTTTATGCCTTATCGATTTTCGGATGTGACGCGGGTACTCAAGAAGGGGCTTTACCCCGGCTCTGACTTACAAAATGCATTGACAAAGGTAGAGAAATGGATCTCCCAGTTTAGCGGTGCCGATACCTGCCAGACCGTCCGAAGTGTACTTGCAGAGATTTTCAGCGTTAGGGAGTTAAGTATCACGAACGAAAGTGATCGCCTTTTTCGTGACGTATCTGAATTCATAATTTCAACTTTGGACGAACTGGATTCCCCCGTAATAAAGTCACTCAACGTACCTGCATACGGAATTATGGACCTCCTCCTCCTGGCGATGCAAACTCAAAGTTACTATCCGGACCGGCACGGGGCGGAGCTCGACTTGCTTGGTTGGCTGGAATTGCCTTGGGAAGACGCTCCGAACCTAATAATTACCGGGATGAACGACGGCTGCGTTCCCGCCTCGATTGTAGGAGATTTATTTCTACCCGAGAAACTCCGGCGATTTCTGGGGCTTAAGACCAATGACCAGCGATTCGCGAGGGATGCTTACTTGCTGACTGCGATTTGTGAATCCAGAAGGCATACGGGCGACGTCAAGATAATTGTCGGGAAGACCAACGACGCTGGAGATATTCTTAAGCCGTCGAGACTTCTATTCCTTTGTGATGACTCATCCTTGTCTGAGCGTGCATCCAGGCTATTTCGTCCGATGGAGTCTATGGGTGAGATTGCGCCACGAGAAATAGATTGGAAACTCGTTGCAGACTCGAGTATCAACGTTCCCGAGACGATTTCCGTTACTGCGCTTCGAGATTATTTAATTTGCCCATACAGGTTTTACTTGAAACGAATTTTGCATATGAAAGAGGTTGGCAACCGCAAGCGGGAGCTGGACCCATCCGAATTCGGCAGTCTCTGTCACTATGCCTTGGAAAGATTCGGACGCGACGAAGAGATTCGAGACAGTACCGACGAACAACTGATAGCAGACTTTCTTGCCGATCAATTGAATAAACGCGTTCGTGAAACATTCGGATCGGCACCGCCGGTCTTAGTCTCAATCCAAACCGAGTCAATCAGACAGCGTCTCGAGCATGCCGCCAGGATTCAAGCCGGTCTGCGATCTGCGGGATGGCGAATTGCCGAGGTTGAAAAGTCGATTTCGTGTCGGGAACCGTGGTCGACGAATATAATGATTACCGCGAAGTGCGATCGCATTGACATCAACGATAATTCCGGGAATATCCGAATATACGACTATAAGACATCGGATCAAAAGCGATGCCCTGTTAAGGCCCATATGGCGACACTTTCGAATTCTGCAGAGGTGCCCGATTTTATTCGTTTCGAGTCTCGCGGTAGATCCTACCGATGGATGGACTTGCAGCTGCCGCTTTATTTTTTAATGCTATATGGCGAGTATCGTGACAATGTTGAATGCGGTTACTTTAATCTCCCTAAAGCAGTCGGCGATACCGGTATCGCGATTTGGGATGACTTCGATCCGGCTCTCATTGAATTAGCCGCGACATGTGCCGAAGGGATTACGAGCGCAGTTAAGGACAAGCGATTCTGGCCACCGGCGGCGCACGTGGAGTATGACGAGTACAGCCGCATTTTGTTGGGCGACGCATTGGCTTTTGCCTCTTCACCGGTGCCGACAGTTAAATAAACATTGAAATCTGGAAGGATTCATGGTTTCCGAAGTCTACAATCACGAAGTTATCTCTGCTTCTGCCGGATCGGGGAAAACGTTTCAGCTGACGAATCGTTATCTTAACCTGGTTCTCGCGAGGAACATCAACCCGGAAGCAATTATAGCACTCACGTTCTCGCGAAAGGCCGCCTCGGAAATTTTCGATACGATCATTGATCGGCTCGCACTGGGCACACGCTCTTCCGCTGCCGCCCGTCTGTTGGGATGCCAGATCAGGGTCCCTGATCTAAACGAAGGTGATTGTATACGTTGTTTGAGGACACTATTGAGTTGCCTTCACAAGAATCGAATCGGTACTTACGACAGTTTCTTTATTTGGATACTGAGAACATTCGCGTGGGAATTCGGCGTAACAGGTAACTTTAGAATAGTTGATCCGCTTATGGCGGCGGTCAAGGTTCAAGACGTGTTAAACGGCCTGTTCCAGCGCGGCAGAAATTTGGACGATGCTCACCGTGAATTCGTTGAGATATTTAAACGGGCTACATTCGGGCGTCAGGAGAAAGCGTTATCCAACTTATTGAGTTCGTTCGTTGAAAACTACCATCATATTTATCTCGATTCGCCCAATCGCGAGAATTGGGGCAGCGTCAATACAATTTGGCCGGATGGTTGCGAATCGTTGGTGGTTGAGTTTGACATAGAAAATGAGATCGCCTCCCTGAAAGCTCAGATACTCGACGATTCCGTCAGTAAAAAGGAACGAGAGGCTTGGGAGACGTTCCTGTTCGAGGTCGAAGCATTCTCTCCGTATACGCAGATCGCCCCCGGTTTGCGGTATCTTCTCGAAAAGCTGGTTCCGAAACTTGACGATCTCAAGGCCGGCTCAGCGGAGTTGAAGATTAATCGTGAAACCCGCGTACTCTCGTCCAAAGCCTGCCAACACCTCTACAATCTCGTTACCCATATAGTCGGGATCTGCCTGCGAACACAGATTCAAAAGACCTGCGGGATTCGTGAAATTATTCAACGCTTCGAGACGCGATATAACATAGACGCTCGATGCGCGGGAGAATTAACATTTTCCGATGTTCAGACCCTGCTTGATCCCGCGGATACGGGAGTCGGAAATTGCTTGCCATTATCCCAGAAACCAGGCGCAGCCGATCGGCTATACATCGACTACAGACTCGATAGCCGGTTCGAGCACTGGCTCCTTGATGAATTCCAGGACACAAGTACGCTGCAATGGCGTATCATCGAGAATCTCATCGACGAGGTCGTACAGGACACGTCGGGAGCCCGGACTTTCTTTTATGTCGGTGACCTGAAGCAAGCTATACATGGCTGGCGCGGCGGCGACTGGAAGCTTTTCGAAGATGTTGCTGATAAATATAACCACGACGGAGTCGAGCAGATTAAGCGAATTCCGCTCGCAGAATCGTATCGCTCATGCCAGCCCGTGATCGATACTGTAAATATGGTTTTCGAGCCTGAAAGTCTAGCGACTATCCGCGGCCCCGCATTAAGACGTTGGGAGCGCAACTGGCGTAGGCATACAACTACGGTTCACGATAAGAGCGGGTATGCAACATTATTGCGTGTGCCGCGAGAATCCGGGGCGCGCTCGGCGGATCATTCCCGGGCCCGATGGCAGATCCTCGCGGAAACAATCAAGAAACTGCCATTCGAACGCAATGATCTTTCAGTTGCGGTTCTTGTGAAGACGAATAGAACGGGAAGCTCCTTGACCAGTTTCCTGCGAGTGAACGGCGTATCAGCGATATGGGAGGGGGATCTCAGAATCTCCGATAACCCGGTGGTAACGGCTTTTGTTTCTTTGATCAAAATTTCCCAGCACCCGGGGGATAGCATGGCGGAGAAGCATTTGAGGATGACTCCCTTCAGTTCAGTAATGACGCGCTGTTTTGCAGGCTACGATCAGCTGGTTGTCTCATTAAATAAAGACATTCATGCCGGTGGATTCAGCTATCTAATCGAGAAATGGATTACGCTTTTGGAAAAGGAGATAAACATAACGCGATTCGGGCGCAGAAGGATTGATGAGTTGCTCGCGGCGGCTCGGAAGTTTGACGCATCAGGGAGCCGTAGCAGTTTGGATTTTATCGAGTACATCGAACGGTATACAACTACCGAATTGACGGATCCGACGTCCGTCCGAGTCATGACGATGCACAAATCAAAGGGGTTGGGGTTCGATGTTGTTTTACTTCCGGACCTACAGGACAAGAGCGTTCTCACGTCGTCCCGGCCGATTGACCTTGCCGTTCGTAAAAGTAAGGGCGCTGAGTCGCGAACCGAGTGGGTATTGGCAATGCCGCTTAAGACGATAAGCAACGCAGATCCGGTACTGAAGGACTACATAGAACGACACAACGACGACTATTGTTACGAAGAACTGTGTTTGTTCTATGTCGCAATGACCCGTGCAAAAAGGGGATTATACATGATCACAACTGCCAGTGCCCAACGATCGCAGGCGGTTTATCCTGCAACCCTACTTGAGCATGCCCTCGAGCATCGAAGTGACGCCATAGATGCACAGAGTGATCAATCTGAGATGATCCGCGTATTCGAGACCGGGGATCCTGATTGGCACCACGATTTACCTGAGATCGAAAATGCTGAGCGTCCCGAACCTGCCCCAGCAAAGAAGATGTCACCGGAATCCCCGGGGCGACTGGCGAGAAATCTTAAGCGGATAACACCTTCCGGGGTCGAAGATATTACTATCAACGCCGGAAAGCTGTTCTCCCTGAATAGCACTTTTTCCGCGGAACTAGGGATTAGCGTTCACGAGCTATTTCAACATATCACTTGGCTGGACGATACCGATACCGTTGGGCTTGTATCTATGTGGGCGCAGGATTGTACTGTGTCTGACGCCGTCAAGTCTGCGGTTCGGGGGGAATTCGAAAACGCTATCCGCAGCCCCGCATTCCGGAAACTCCTCGCAAAACCCGAAAGGGACACGGATCTCTGGCGAGAGCAACGGTTTGAAATCGTACTAAATAACGAGTACGTATCAGGTTGCTTCGATCGCGTTTCGTTCGCTCGGGGGAGTGGGCCAACCGGTGTTGAACAAGCTGAAATCATCGACTATAAGACCGACAATATTAATCCGGATACTGATCTTGCAGCCGCGAAGAAGAAATATCGGCCGCAACTGGAGTTGTATCGAAAGGTAATTGCGAAAATAACGGACTTACCCGCAAAGAAGATTTCCTGCAAGCTGGCTTTTACGAAAACAGGCACGGTCGTAGAAATTTAGCAATTTTTCGGTTTTCGAATTTTGACTTGTCATTTTATTGTGACCCGCGGGTCGATCAGCTGCGACTTTATACTGTCGGAATTTGCTCAAAAGTTTACGTATGGAAAAGCTGTCGATCGCGGCGTTAGCACTGTAGTGTTCAGATACGAAAGTCAAAGTTTTCGGGGAGGAATATTAATCAGCAGCGTATTCGTACTCACTCTCATATTGCTGCTAGCTTTGGCAATGCGTAAATCACGTAGATATAGTTGTTATCACGTTTAATTAGGTTTCGAATATGAAAATTCTGATTACTGCGGATATTCACCTCGGCAAACGTCCTTCCAGAATTCCCATTGACGTCGCTGCCGATTTTTCGAGCGCACAAATGTGGAGGCGCCTCGTCGATTTCGCGATTGAAACGGAGGTTGACGCGGTGATTCTCGCTGGCGATATCGTGGACGAGGCGAATCGGTTTTACGAGGCGATCGGGCCGCTGGAATCGGGAGTGAATCGACTGGTAGATCGACAGATTATGGTGTATGCGGTTTCCGGGAATCACGACTATGACGTCCTGCCGCGACTCACAGATTCTATTGGTGCCGATAAATTTCGTCTACTCGGGAGGGGCGGTAGTTGGCAAAGAGAGGTCCTGTTGAGAAACGACCGACCTGTCCTGCAGCTATTCGGTTGGTCCTTCCCGGGGCAACACGTTCGAAAAAGTCCGTTATCTACTTTCCCAACTGATCTTGTCGACAACTCGATACCGGCTTTGGGTATTTTGCACGCTGATTTGGATAATCCCGAGAGTCAATATTGTCCGGTTCGTCGTGACGAGTTCGCGAAGTGTGGAGTTCCTCTATGGATTCTTGGACATATACACAAGCCGAGTGAATTCGATGCGGGCGCACATCCCATCGTAATGTATCCCGGCTCACCACAGGGTATGGATCCAGGACCGGGAGAGGTTGAAGTTCATGGTCCATGGATTTTGGAATATGAGAAGGGGGCGCCTCAGCTACGGCACCAGAATTTTGCGCCTGTTGCTTATGTTAATCTAACCATCGACATCACCGATATTGCCGACTCGGTGACTCTCCAAACAAAGATTACTGATGCGCTTACGAATTCCGCCGAAGAGTACGCGGCGAACAACTCCCATTTAAAGGTACTATCCTATCGCCTTGAGGTTGCGGGTCGGACGTCGATGCGGTATGCGGAGGTCGAGAGTCAGTTGGATTTGCTTCAACAGACAGGGATGATGCGGAACGGAATCGACGTGTTCGTAAATAAATACGTAATTCATGTTCAACCGCGAATCAATTTAGCGGAGTTGGTCAGTGGCAAGAATCATCTCGCGGAATTAAGTCAATTGCTACTTGCCCTCGACGGGTCACAATCCACGCCGGACGACCACCACGAATTAGTAAAGTCGTTACAGCTTCAGTTATCGAGCGCGCGTAATAGTGGGCCATTCCTGCAGCTTTCGGTCGCGAACCCGACTCACGAATCAGACGAGGAAATCGCCCGGCAACTGATCTTAGAGCAGGCGTGGCGTTTGGTAGAAGAATTGACAGGTCAAAAGGAAACCTATGGAGAATAAATCTCTAGCGATTCGCGAAATTGAGATCCGCCGATTTCTGGGATTTCAGCGGCAGGAGGACGAATTCAGAATCGGTAAGGACTCGATATCCTCCGGTATCAATATTCTATTCGGTCCAAACGGATCTGGCAAAACCACGACAGCATTGGCTCTTCAGACTCTCATGTGGCCTCAGGTTAACGGGGGCCCACCGCCAACATTAAATGGGAATTGGAGTCTTAACGATGACGAGTGGGATGTTAGTATCGACGCGGGGTTCACACGTTTTCGCTGCAACGGATCGGAAGCTTCGCCTCCGGCACTTGCACCCGCGGATTGGAAGGATCGCTACCGGTTGTCGCTGCACGAGCTGTTACATACTGATGATCAGCATCTCGCCGCGCAGATCCAGAACGAAATAGATGGTGGCTATGACCTCCGGGCAGCGAGTGAGGCGTTAGGCTTCACCAAAGCGATCCCGAGCCTAAACGTACGTCAATTCCGCGAACTAAAGGATGCCAATCGAAAAGTGGAAGAACTTACACGTACACAGCGTGCGCTTGCTAGCGAAGAAAGTGAACTGAGCAAGCTCGAAAGCAAACGAACTCAAGCTTCTAAGTCTCAGAATCACTACGAATCCCTAAAAATAGCGGTCGAGTATTGTGACGCACGGGAAAGACTCGATAGTGACACGGGGAAACTGGAGGTTTTCGATGCGTCCATTGGCAATCTGACCGGTGAAGAACAAGACCATCTCACCGAGTTGAAAAATGATATTCAGGCGCGAGAAATCGCCAGAGAGAAAAAACAATTGGAGCTGGCCGATGCGGAGCGACGACAGACCGATACGAAACTCCCCACTGACACCGGAATACCGGACGGGCTCGTTGCAACTTTAGAATCGTATTCGCGAAAATTCCGGCAGCTCGAACTCGAACGGGAGGCGCGGGAGAAAGAGGTCGGAAAGCAACGGGCACTGACGGACGGGTTGCGTCGGAAATTGGGCGAGTCGTTGACCGACGCGCAGCTTGCGGACCTGAAGTTGGATGATCTGACTGAATTGGGCGAGTGGTTTAGGGCAGTAACCGCGTATCATGCCGACGACCAGGCCTTCGAAACTCTCAGCAATTTGTTGAGAACGTCCGATACCGTCAGTGACGGAGACTCGGTCGTTGAAATCTCCAAGGGTAAAGACTTACTCAACGAATGGCTGCGATCTTTGGATTCCGCGGGCAGCCGCGACCACGCGTTCAATATCACCGCGGTATTGGCGACGACCTTGATGACAATCGGAATTGTTCTGCTTGCGATACTTGTTCATCCCGCCTTCTTTCCCGCACTCATTCTATCAATTATTTTCTTTCTTTTCGTATTCCGTAATACAAAAAATCATCAAATTCGCTCGCGTGATGCGATTATTGTCGATTACCTGAAACTGGAACTGAGAGCTCCGGAAACATGGGAGCGGGACCAGGTCAGTAAGCGGATCGAAGAATTCGATAAAAACTTGGCAGCCCATTCGGTCCAACAGGAAAAAGCGGATCTGTTACGGACAGTAAAAGCCACAACTGCCGAAGAGCTGGAGAAGAAACAAAAGAAAATCGATGAGATTAGAAAATGTATAACGGAACGACTCCCGATAGACCTTAAACCTAGTGACTCCGGTTACTATTTGCTGATTGAAAATATCCGGCAGTGGCAATCTACGCATATTGGATTAGTTGCGGAAGAAGCGGACTTAGAGAATTTGAGCAAAAGATTGGCCATCACCCTAAACGACTTTAACGAACACCAACAAGAGTATACCGGGCAGGTCGCGAAGAATAGCCATGATGCTGACGGGATTGTAACCGAGATTTCCAAGCGCGTCACCGAGTTTAACGAGGCCCGGTCGGCGATTGATCATTCGAGTATAGAAATAAAGCGGCTATCGGCCGATATCGCTGATTATAAGAAAAGGCAACGGGCAATATTTCGAAAACTTAATGAAGACGTCGATGTTGAGGACGACGAACAACTGGAAAATTGTGAACGCAAGTTAGTTGATTTATTGGGTCAACGAGAATCGTTTGCCGCAGTGAGGCAGGAAGTCGAAAGCAGTAAAATTAGATTGCGCGAATTAGATCAGAAGATCCGGAAATATTCAGACGTTGATCCCGATCTCCTTGAGTTATCCAGGGAGGTTCTCATAGAAAAACGAGATCAGGCAAAAATTGAAGCTGAAGGTTTAGAATCGGTTATCGAGGAAATCACAAAGTTAACGACGAGGATTAGCGAAGCGAAGAAAAAGCATGACGTCGAAACGGCGCTCGCCGAAAAGACTGACGCGGAGTTCGAGTTGCATCAATTGTGGACCCGAACTCAATCGGCAATTGCCGGAAACGTCTTAGCGGAATTCTTAAATCGTCGTTCGCAGAAGAATGCGTCAGGTGTCTTGGCTCGCGCTCGGCAGACGTTCGCCGAGATCACGCGCCACCGGTTCGAATTGGTCGTAACTGACAGCAGTAATCCCGAGTTTCGAGCCCGCGATACGGCCAGCAGTGAACTGCGGTCGCTAAATGAATTGTCGAGTGGAACCCGGATCCAACTGTTGTTGGCAGTCCGTATAGCGTTTATCGAAGAGCAGGAGGGCAATGGCCCGCAATTGCCACTGATACTGGATGAGGTTCTTGCCAACAGTGATGACGCTAGAACCGAAGCGATCATTAACGCGGTGGTCACGATTGCGTCGAAAGGGCGACAGGTGTTTTACTTCACTGCTCAGTCAGATGAAGTTGGGAAGTGGATGGGGATACTCAAGAAACAGAAGGTAGTCAGTTATCAGGCGCCGATTATTCTTCCACCGTCCGCGCCGGCACGAGAGTTTCTGAAGTCGTCTGTTGCGACCGTCGAGTCAATAAACATCCCCATACCGGACAAGATGACGCATTGCGAGTACGGCGAAGTTCTCAATGTTCCGCCGCTAAACCCCTGGCGGTCTTTCAGAGAAGCGCATCTCTGGCATATCGTTAATAACGATGAAGTGTTATACCGACTACTTGTGCTCGGGTACACAAACTGGGGGCAGTTGGAATACCTCGTTCATGATACGGATGCAACGGCGATCAGTCGATTGGGGATCAGCGAGGATCCCGCTTTCTATGACACGTGTCTTGCTTATGCCGAGATTCTAAAGGAAGGATTGAATCTATGGCGCATTGGCCGAGGCAAGCCTGTCGACCGTCAGACCCTACTCGACTCAGGCGCAGTAAGCGAGAAATTTGTTAACCGGATTTCTAATCAGGCGAAAGAAGTAGACGGATTCGCGAAGAAGATTATTCGGCGCCTGAAGGATAAGGCGGTGAAGGGGTTCTTGTCGAAGAAAATCGAAGAACTTGAAGGTTATTTGATTGATCAAGGATACCTGGATCAAAGAGAACCTTTAACTGCGGATGAATTTAAGATTAAACTCGACGGCATCGCGTCCGAATACGTTGGATCCGGGATGTTGTCATATCCTCAATTAGAAAAAATACGGAATAGGCTGCTTTCCGATTTAGCATCGTATGCCGAAGCCCAAAATTGAAGTTCAGAATACGGCGGCTCGTGGTAATAGTATTTCGTCCTCAAACTCTCGAATCCATCCCATGACTGACAACGACCTCGCACTACGATACTTGCTTGAACTACTCCCTATAATTGGCGTAAGTGGGGGCGAAGTGAAGATTGCTGATGCGGTGGTCGCTCGGCTGACTGCTGCCGGTTGTCGCCATGACTGGATCTCGCGCGACGACGTGGGCCAACAATTCCCGGATCGATTGGGGATCGGCAATGTTATCGTCAAACTCCCGGGAACCTTGGACAGTCGGCGGCAACTTTTCGTCGCTCATCTTGACACGGTTCCGCTCTGCCTGGGATGCGAACCGGTCCGCGACGGAAATCGCATTGTCGCGCGGGGAAAAACAGCAGTCGGTGCTGATAATCGGACTGGTGTCGCGTGCCTGATCTCGGTCATTAAGACGATCCTTACCGACAGGGTGCCGCATCCGCCGTTAACATTTCTATTCACCGTCGCGGAAGAGATTGGATTATTGGGCGCCCGCCACGTGGATTTGGATATGCTGGGTAACCCGGAGATCGGGGTTAATATCGACTCCGGTGATCCGGAAAAGCTGATCATCGGTGCAGTCGGCGCGGATCGGTGGGAGATTGAGGTTTCAGGTATTTCTGCTCATGCGGGCGTGCATCCCGAAGATGGCGTGTCCGCGTCGTTGATCGCGAGTATTGCAATAACGGATGTCCACGAACAAGGATACTTCGGGAAGATTACGAAGAACGGCCACACCGGGACTTCGAACGTTGGAGTAATTCGAGGGGGTGACGCCCTGAATCAGGTCACGGATAGCGTCATTGTCAAGGGCGAATCACGTAGTCACGACATTAAATTCATCGACGAAATTACCGAGGTATATCGAAACGCATTTGAAAAAGCCGCGACCGGTGTCGCGAATTCGCAGGGGAAAAGCGGTTGGATTGACCTCAAAGTATCTCGGGATTATCAACCGTTTGCGCTGGACATGAATTCCGCGGCTATCAAGTACGCAACGGGCATTGCTGCCGACGCCGGGCTGACAGCTCAGTGCATGACCGTGAACGGCGGCTTGGACGCGAGTGCGCTGAATGCGCGAGGTATTCCGACGATCACAATTGGCGCCGGTCAGCATAATGCGCATACGATCGATGAATATGTCGATATAGACGAGTTTCTCACAGGTTGCCGATTTGCGCTTGCACTGGCGACCGGACAGGTATAGAAGAACGTACAAAAAGATTTACCACGAAGGCGCGGAGAGAATAAGAAGGAGATTTTTTAGTTTGACGATACGCCAAATTAAAAAATGACTTTGACTACGAAATCGGAGCGAGATATGACTCATAGTGTACCGCTTGCCGTATATATCTTGGTGCCCTCACTAATAAGTAATCATTGACGTTGACGCAAAGCTCTGTTTGCGCCAACGTCAATGATCTCTATTCTTCATCTCCGCGCCTCCGTGGTATATTATTTGTTTATCTTTCTTTCGTCTGGTGTAGCTTCCCCGTTCGCCCCGAGGTCGTTCTGCAGTCTGGCGCGAATGAAAACAGGTGATATTACTTCTTTTTCGACTTCGTTTCTTCCAGGATCCAGAAGCGAGCATCCAGGATCCAGGATCGAGAAGTGAGCATCTGTTCCCGTTCGTCACTTCCGCCGCAGGACGACATAAATCATATGATAAGTCGCGGTTACACCGTCCGAACCATCGAGACACCAACGCGTGTTGTACTCTTCCTGTAGTTTCTGATAAAACTGTTTACCCATCGTGAATGATTTTTGTGCGTACGGAGTACTTGCCCCTGACATTTTTATACTCAGCAGAAACTGCGTTACGGTTGAATATTCAAGCTCGCTTGATTTCTCGATAATTTCCACGTCGTAATCCGAGTTGGGCGGCAGACTTTCTTTCCACTCGTCCGCAGACGCGAAACGCAGTAAATGCGGGGTATGTTCTCGATTCAGCGCATTCTCCGTGGCTTCCAGCGCGTATCTTAATTCCATAAACGTCCCTGGACCGAACGTCGAGAAAGCCAATATCCCGTTGTCCGATAAAAGATTAAGGTATTTTCTTACAGTAACTTCCGGTTGACTGAACCATTGAATGGCCGCGTTCGTAATTATCAGATCAAACTTAGATCCCGCAAGGACGTCGACTACCGCTTCTTCCGCGTCCGCGACCATAAATTTAATACGATCGTCTACGCCAATCCGCTTCTTTGCCGTTTCAACCATAGCTGGTGAAATATCAACGGCCATGATTTCAGCGTTCACGTACGAAATAGAGAGGTTGACGGTCAAATTTCCTGTGCCGCATCCTAACTCGATAATAGAATTCGGCGCGAAGTCCGGGGTTTTCGTTTTTATATTGTCCAACAAGACCTCACCCATCGCACGTTGGACGGGTGCAACGTCGTCATACTGGCTGGCATTCCTGCTGAAATGCCGCTCTACTAACCGTTTATCAATCGTTGGTTTCATTTAAAAAATCTTTGATTATTTCCAGTGTCTCGTCGGCTTTCTCGAAAAAACTAACGTGCCCGGTATTTGGGAGTGCTTTGAATTGGTGGTTTGAGTGCCCCGCATATCGTTCCTTCAATTCATCGAAGCGATCAATCGGGCATATGGTATCCCGCTCTCCATGAATCCACAACACCGGTTGACGGAGTGATTCAATTTCACCGTTGAGATCGACATTCTTAAGATAGTCTAAGCCCGCTGCGAGCCCGTCAACTGAAAAATCACACTCTGCCGAATCACGGCGAATGGAATCCTTGCCTGGCAGCAAAGCCTCGAAAGGTGCTCCGGACGTTTCCGTCTCGAATACTAGCGAGTCAATAAACGCGGATAAAGTCCTACTCGGATCCTGCATCAGGGACTGTTTCATTTTCGATATTACAGAAGGTGACCACCCTAGATTTCTATCACGATCTGCGAATCGGAATGACGTGTTAAAGCATATCAATCGGTTAATGCGAGTAGGGTATTCGGCCGCCGCTTCGATTGCCAGCATCGCGCCCATTGACCATCCGATTACGGTACAGCCGCTCGTCGGGAGCTGTGCCGTCACGCACTTCAGAAATTCATCAGGTGTTCCAGCCGACCCAAAGGAGGGGAATATATGATGGCAATCAGGGAACTGACTGACCAGTTTGCTCCACACGTTTGCGTTGCTTCCCCAACCGTGAATCCAGAGAATGGTGTTTTTTTGTTTCATTGAAGAGTTAAATTAGAGACTGCAAGAAGTCGATTCTTGAAGCGCGCCCTTTGGTTGTATATACCCGGATTTAATGAGGTCTTTTTAATCCCAACAGTAGGTTCAATTCCCGGTTCTGCTGTCCAGCACGAACGTAGTAAAGCTTTAAGAGTCTTTCATCCCGTGGGCTTGCCCCGAGGCAGTTGATTCAATAAAAGTGGACCCGGGTGGTCCCCGGCAGGCATTTCTTTACGATGATTAAACGATACATATTGCTTATACTCGTCACACCCTTAGCCTGCAGTTCCTGTGTATCCATTCGCCGCGGGGCAATCATTTCGACGGGCAAGACAATATATCACGCGAACTGGAGCGAAGAGGAACACGGAGACGAAATAGTCGTTAAAACGTTGAATGTCACAGATACAGCCAGTTATCACGTCATTCGATTGGTGACCGCGGAGAAGCCCCATATACATGACTATCACGATTTGACGGTATTCGTACTTAAAGGGAGGGCGAGAATGAATCTCGGCGATCGTACTGAAATCGTTAAGGCAGGAGACGTTATTGAAATCCCTCGCGGTGTCGTTCATTGGGCGGAGAACATCGGCCGGCAAGCCAGTGAAGTTTACGCGGTATTCAGTCCGCCATTTGACGGGGTTGACCGAAGATTCGTGGCGGAGTAGACCGATGGTCTTCAGGTTTTTGAAATATTGTTCGATATCCCTTAGGTAATGAATTCAAAGTCGTCAAAAAATTGCAATGCCTGCAGTATGAAATTCAGGTGAACAACTTCGATACCAATATGGATTCATGTGTCTTCGCCCGACTTGAACGATATCTACTGTATTGCCTCGTTCCGATCGCGGTACTGACTCCGCCGTTCTGGCATCATGATCACGGTTATTCGGCTGATCTGCAAATGACGGCTGTAGTTCAAACCGGTGTCTTGGCTGTCCTCGTCCTTTTCTTCGTCGGCAGATTGCGGTCGGGGTTACTGGTTGCGCGGTCCAGCATCAGTTTGCCGTTCGTCGCTTTTGTGTCATGGGTAGCATTGTCGCTTTTTTGGGCGCATAATCGCTACGAGGCGACGGTGCAGGTTATGCAGTGGGGGGCCGGATTGATCTTTTTCTTTCTGGTGGCGAACGCGTTAAGATCCCAGTGTCACACCGTCACGCTCCTGGCCTATCTATTCTATACCGGTTTTGCCGTCGCTTTGATTGGTCTCTGTCAATTCCGTTTCGGACTGACCTGGATACCACAACATATCCCCCCCGCCGCAAGCTTCGGGAATAAGAATATGGCCGCACATTTCGTGGTATTCACGATACCACTGGGGCTTGGTATCTATAGTCGACTTGGATCCGGGTCCAGATTCTGGCGCTACGGAGTTATCGGAGTGCCCATCGTCTGCCAGGTCGTCTACGTCGTCTGCACACGGACACGAGCCGCCTGGATCGCGCTTTTTATAGAAGCAACCCTTATTTTCGCCTGGCTCATTTGCAGTCGAGTGATTCGAAAGGACGGTGCCGTATCCAGGAAGCCAAGATTCGTCGAGACGGTTTGTCTCCTATTTGCTATCGTGATTATCGTTTCTCTCGGCGGTTCTCGTATCAACGAGAAATTGATCGGTACCATCCAAACCACTGTCCGGGAGGCAGGAATCAATCACGACGCTAATCCCAGAATCAGATGGTGGCTCGCATCGGTGCGAATGATAGTAGATCGGCCCGTCAAGGGAGTTGGAGTTGGCAATTGGTATGTACAGTACCCATTCTATGGAGACCGGATACGTCTGCCGGCGAGTTCAGACACGGGCGATATAGCTCTTCGAGATCCATCCGAATACACGGCGCCGCTCAGAGCACATAACGACTACCTCCAAATCATGGTTGAACTTGGAGTCGTCGGCTTTGCGCTATTCTCTCTCCTGCTCGTGTACACCTGTCGACCATTGACTCAAGTTCGAAAAGTCCGGCCCGAATCCGCAATCCTGATCATCTCGGTCCTCGTCTCGTTCGCTGGTATACTGATCACCGCGATCTTTAGTTTTCCGTTACAGTTAATGATCCCGGTAGCTGTTTTCGCAATTTATGCCGCTGCGTTACGAAATCTGACTGGGGACTCTGGTTCCAGTCATCCGTTCGTCCTACCGAAACAGTTTATTCCTATTTGTCTCGCGGTCGCAGCATTACTGTTGGTTGTGGTTTCGATCGTAAATTTTAGAACGTACAAAGCCGATTCGCACTATTATCGGGCGTACGACGCGATGCAGGCAGGCGACTTAACCGCTTCCATATCAGAGGCGCGTATCGCTCATCAGTATAGACCGGATCACGATTTGCTTCTTCACGGATTCGGATTCGGGAGCTTACAGTTATCCGACTACCCCCAGGCTGCTGAAGTTTTCGTAAAGATATTAGAAAGCTACCCGTACATGGCATCCGCACTCGATCATTTGAGTACAGCCTACCTTAAAATGAACCAGTTGGATGCAGCAGTCGATGCAATCGAATCGTGGCTGGGAATCCGACCTGATTCGAGACGTGCGCGTGAAAAAATCGCGCAGGTATATTCGGAAATTGCAAAGAAACGCTCGAATGAGGGCGATTGGGATGGGACTTTAGAAGCGTTTAAGATCGCTTCTGAATATCTCCCTGGAAAATTCAGCTACCATTACAATGTGGGCACATCAGCCTTCAAAGCGGGACGACATCAAGAAGCAAGGGAGGTATGGCTAGACGTTCTAACTCACTGGCCGCAGTCCAGCGTTGTACATAACAGCCTGGCGATACTTAATTTTCGTTATCTGGACAACAAATCTGTAGCGGTAGAACATATGAAAGAAGCACTTAAACTTGATCCAAATTTGGAATCGACCCCCGCTACTCGAGCGATTAGAGAATACGAGGCGTCCCGGCAAAAAATTGAACCATATACGGCACGTTAAAGCTCGATTGTTTCTGACTTCATAGGTGGGTCCGACTGCAAAGACCGGGTACTTGCAGGCATCGCAACCCATACGCGTTATCTCACTTCTAACATTACCGAACCATATGCATGCACCCAATAGGCGCGACCGCTTCGCATCCGATCAGGGGTCTCGAATTTATCGTTCTGCCAACCTAATACATTGAGAGCTGGTGGGAGGATAACGGAAGTGGAACCGGAAACGACTCCAACCGTCGGGAAGATTAATGAGGAAAGTTGTACTGTGCTTACGTAGGATACGTCAGAAACCAGTGCTTGCACGTCATCGATAATACCGTTAACGTCGAGGAAATAATCAACAATACCAGGCTGAACAGCCATTCGATACCGCCTATCGCACTATTGTCCGCCGAATCCGTTCGCGTAATCCCGACGAAAACTCCATGACGTTCGGTATATTACGATCGGAAGCTACGCCTCTCAAGATCGTCGTCGAGTTCGGGATTGAAAGTAAGTCGATAGCCATTCCGATTTCGATCCCGAAAACCTTAAATCTCAAGGGAATCCACAAAGATGAAAATACTTACGAATATACTTTTTATTACCACGGTCGCCTTAACATCGTCGTGTATCGGCTCGGATGAATCGAGTCACAATCGGCTAGAGAAGGTTCCCGCTGCAGAGCTCAATAAATTCGAAAAAGCATATTTTGCGAGCGGATGTTTCTGGTGTGTCGAAGCTATATTCGAATCCGTAAATGGCGTAAAGGAAGCGGTTTCCGGATATGCCGGGGGTAAGATTAAGAATCCCACTTATCGGCAGATCAGCTCTGGACGAACGCAGCACGCAGAAGCGGTTGAAGTCTATTACGATCCGAAAGAGGTGAATTACGACACATTGTTAACGGTTTTCTTCGGGTCACATGATCCCACGACGCTGAACCGCCAAGGCCCGGATTCCGGACCCCAATATCGATCAGCGATCTTTTATCGCAATGAGGAGGAGAGAAAGCTCATAGTGAATCACATCACCGAATTAAATGCACCTGACCATTTTAACGGGAGAATCGTGACGCAGGTCTCGAAATTGGATGTTTTCTATGAAGCGGAGGATTATCACCAAGACTATGAGAGGAAGAATCCCAATAACTCCTATGTCCGCGCCGTTTCGATTCCACGACTAAACCGTTTCAAAGCGAAGTTCCCGGAACTGCTGATAGGGCATTAGCGTAACGCAGCTATCGGTTAGGCATTAAATTGAATTTCAACGTCTATTAGACGGGCGGGTTCCGACATCTTCCGAGGAGCGATCCTGAATCGTCCCGCTATGCTTTAGGAAGGTTTGGGACAGCGCCGCCGACGCGCTGTTTCTTATGCGAACCCAAAAATACGATCTATCTGAATCGTACCCTGATGGGCTTTAGCGATTCATTTCCAGATTGTCTTGCCTGGCGATAAGTAACAACTTGTGCACGAATTTTATCCTGCAGTATGGAATCCCGGACTCCAAGAATCACGACCTCCGTATCTTTTAACTGCGGAGTTACGCGGATCCTTTCGGGTGATATTCTGAGATAACCAGGTAATGTTTTCGCGATCTCGTCCGCCTCCTCAATGTCCTCTACCAATACGACGCCCATGGTTTTCTTGAAGTCCCGAACGATCCCCTTATATGACGCACATCCCGAGGAAAGACATATCGCTAAACCGATTACAAAAAGGATAAATTTAGTCATCTTGTTGTTCCTTCTAAGGCGGTTCCTAATGAACTACCCCGCCGCAGAGCAGACGGGGTATCGGCTTTGGAAATGGTTTTGATATCGCGGTAAACCGCGGGGAATGAAACCCCACTATGTGGGTTCAAACTTACAACAATCTGGCGAGCATTGGTCCGGCGTTAGTCCCAACTCTCCCAGATAACTGCAAGTTGTTTCCGGATCAATGCGCTCTCGAATCAAATCTGCGACCATCGAAACAAACAGCGGATCGTCACCGATCGTCCCAGCTCGAATCATCTTAATATTTTGCTCGTCGCATACCTCGCGCGCCTCGGTGTCGAGGTCGAAGAGCACCTCAATATGATCGGTAAGAAAACCGATCGGAGCGATGATAACTTCTTGAAAACCAAACTTTTTCAAGCGGATGAGTTCGTCGCATATATCAGGTTCCAACCACGGTTGCGTCGGCGAACCGCTTCGACTCTGATATACGAGATTCCAACTTGTTACACCAAGTTTTTCCGCCGTCAACCGGCAGCTTTCCGCGAGTTGGTCTGCGTATTGGCAGTTATTCGCCATTGAAACAGGTATACTATGCGCAGTGAATGTTACAGCGACCGCTTGTCTGTGATCCTCGGGGAACTCGTTTAGGGCAGACTCGATTTTTCTAACATTGCACTCGATGAAATCCGGATGATTATAAAATAGCCGGATTTTATCGATTTCCGGTGCATTTGCGCCAACGATTTCGCGGGCAGCATCGATGTTCTCTCGGTACTGGCGGCAGCTCGAGTATGACCCGAACGCAGACGTAACGAAGGCAACCGCACGTTTGACACCGTCATCGGCCATTCGCTGAATTGTATCGGGCAGAAGCGGATGCCAATTACGATTTCCGATGTATATCGGAAGGCCAAAGCCGCGACTCTCAAGCTCTGTCTTCAGTTGCCCGGCAAGTTTTCGATTGTAATCATTTATTGGGCTGACGCCGTTGAACAGCGCATAGTGCTCAGCAACTTCCAGCTTTCGTTCCGTCGGGACGTTGCGTCCCCGAAGAACATTATCCAGAAAAGGCATCACATCGTCCATCCCCTCCGGACCACCGAAGGAAACGATTAAAACGGCGTCATATTCTTGAGACATTGCCACGGATCGCATATTGGGTTCTACTTTATTTGAAAGGGTTATAGATTGTTACGCCGTCAATGATTTGCCCATCATTCATACCTTCTGTATAAAGAATCTCGCAGTTCGCGAAAATCGCAGCCGATACAATAAGAGAATCCCAATAAGAAATTTGATTGGTGGTGTGTATCTTATTCGCATCGATAATCATATCCACGTCGATCTCAATGATATTAAACGCTCTGAACAGTTCTATCTCTGTTACCGCCTTGTCCACTGTTAACGGTACTTCAATCTTCCGGGTAATCGTCACGAGATATTCGCTTATTACTTGGGTAGAGATGACCGCGGATTCGTCCCGTAGTCCCTGGAAAATAAGATCCTGCGCGATCGTCTGCCGCGATCGTGACTTTTGGTCATGGGCATAAACCAGTATGTTCGTATCCAGGAAGTATTTGTTACTCATATAATTCCTCTCGTGTCCAGTCGATATTGCCAACACGTATATCAGGACTAGAGTAGAGGCGCTTTAGCTTTGTTATCGTCGCATTCTTAGAATCCTCCGCTCGGTACGTCACTTGCTCAAGATAATTACGGACTAGACTCGTCACCGATGTGTTCTTTTCGATAGCGACTTTTCGAGCCTTTTTAAGCAGAGAGTCATCGATTTTTAAAGTCAAATTCGCCATCCTGAAGGCTCCTCGTAATTCGCTTAATATAATAGCACGTAATACGTATAGCACGTAATACGTGATTGCGCAACCGAACAATCGGTCGTTTCTCAGCACATGACACGAATCACGTAATCCGAATCAAAAAATTATGTCGAGAGAACTCATTTATATCCGGTGTATTCAGGTGATAATCTCGATAAATACTCTTATATTCACTTATTCGATAATTCAGGCAAGAAAAGGGAACATAGGCTTACACCGCCGGCTGAATACATTCGCACTAACAACGACATTCTTTGGTATTGCCGGGTTGTTAGGAACGCTCGTCCTTGGTTGGAATTATCAAAGTTTAACGACGCCGGAAAGGTTGCTCTTCCACAGGTATCTATCGTGTCCGTTAGCAGTCGTGCTGCCTTTCACTGCGTATTTCGGATGGAAAGGCAAACGGAGGCCGCATTTGGTCTGTGTTTCGATCGCGATTCCTCTATGGATCGGCGTCCTGATAACGGGGCTGATATTCTTCTGATAGGTGAGAATTATTCGGTGACTCTCAACGTCAATTAAAATTACGGGCGCGTCAATGTATACCGAAAATCATCAGGTTTTCGAAATATCGTTCGAATTCTCTTGCGCGGTTAGTTGAGAGTTATCCAAAAATTGTACTGCATGCAGTATAGAAGGCAGACCCCGCTGGCGATGTTCGCTACTGTTCGCCAGCAGGTGCTGCCACCCAACTTGGCAACCGGCCTATCGCTTTACCGGGAAGGTTCTTGCGTGCCCGAAATCACTTAAAATCATTTATCATGAACCAACAAACACAAGTAGATCACGAGGAAAACGGTGAGCAAACGCCTGACGCCTCCGTAGCGCTACCAACGATCGCTATTGTCGGCCGGCCGAACGTCGGGAAGTCCGCGTTATTTAATCAGATCGTTGGGCGCCGCAAAGCTATCGTTCACGAAGAAAGCGGGGTCACACGCGACCGGATCGTGTCGATCGCCGACTGGTTCGGCAAACGCTTTATGATCATCGACACGGGAGGACTTGGCCTATTTAAGGGTGAACGGTCAGCGGAGAAATTCGATGGCCTTATCCGTGAACAGCTTTGTGTCGCCCTTGACAGCGCGGATCAGGTAATTTTGGTGGTCGACGTGCAGGCCGGACTCACCCCGTTAGATGAGGAAGTCGGTCGCCTTCTCAGAGAAACCGAGAAAAGCGTCACCGTTGCGGCGAATAAATCGGACAACGCCGACCTTGCGGACCAGCGTTTCGAATTCGATAAAATGGGGTTCAGCCCGGTAATCCCGATATCCTGCGTGCAAAAGTCCAATATCGGCGAATTACTGGATAGTGTGACCGAAGATTACCCGACCTACGGCGCGGCTGATTCGGATAAGGAACTTCCCGTGTTGAATATTGCGATCGTCGGTCGCCCGAATGTCGGAAAATCGTCGATCATTAATCGGTTGCTGAATGAAGAACGCGTGATTGTCAGCGATGTCCCCGGGACGACCCGCGATGCGATCGACGTTCCGTTTTTCATTAATTTTGAGGGGGAATCCGTCCCGATGAGCCTTGTAGATACTGCTGGGATTCAGAGAAAACGAAGTATAAAAACTGCTGTCGAGTTTTACAGCTTTGCACGCACGCAGGCAGCGATAAAAAGGTCACACATCGTTTTGATCGTACTCGACGCCGCCGACCAGCTTACGAATCTGGATAAAAAGATAGGACGAGAAGTCTGCGATGAAGCAAAAGCGTGTATACTTTTATTGAATAAGTGGGATATCGCTTCGAAAGATACGAAACAAATAGACTTGATCGCGGAGATCCAGGATACGCTGCCATATTTGGCGTACGCCCCGATTCAAACCTGTTGCGCCGTGAGCGGCTATAATTTTAAGGATATCCTGTTAAACATAGCCGAGTTATACAAACGGCTAACCGTCACGATCCCGACCCCGCTGGTGAATCGCGTGATTCGCGATATCGTTGCACGGCAGCCACCGCTGGCGAAAGGGACGGGTGAGTTGAAGGTTTACTACAGTGTATTCGTAAAGAATAACCCACCAACCTTCCGTCTTTTTATTAACAAACGCCGTAATTGCCCGCGAAATTATTTGACGTACCTAAAGAAACAGTTTCGTCGCGCCTTCGACCTTCAAGGATTGCCAATCGTAATTCAACTCAATGAGAAGACAAGGGACTAGTGACGCCTGTGACGCTCAGAGAATTCCAGTAATCGGTTTAAGAAAGCTGTCTACTGGATACGCCGCCGGTGTACAAGATCTTGCTCGCCTCTCGCGAGTGGGAATTTTTCAATATCGATGAAGCGGCAGTGTTGCAGATTGTCGGCCGCATATGGAATAATCTGTGGTTACTGTTGTATACCGTCCAATTGAACATAATGGGCTCGGAAACGGTTCGAATGAGAAAGATTATACTCGCCTCAAGATCGCCACGACGGATGGAACTTCTTAAGGACGCGGGGATCCCGTTTGACGCGATTCCCGCGGATATTCCAGAGACCGCAATGCCTGACGAAGGCCCGATAGAATTCGTCCGCCGTCTGGCTGCTGCTAAAGCAGATCATGTTTCTGCCCAGCGTCCCAATGACATCGTGCTGGGTGCCGATACGATCGTTTACCTCGACGGAAGAATAATTGGAAAGCCAAAGGATATCGAAGACGCGAAAGCGATTTTGACTCAGCTAAGCGGCAATAAGCACCTGGTGTATACAGGAGTGTCCCTTTCTCGGCGAAACACGGAATTCAAACTCACCTGGCACTCTGCCACCGCGGTCACTTTCAAGACTTTATCATCCGCTGATATTCGGCAGTGTTTGTCGACCGGCGATCCTTTGGATAAGGCTGGGGCATACGCGATTCAAGAGCATGAGGGGCGACTTATCGCCGAATACGATGGGCTTCGAAGCAACGTGATCGGCCTTCCGATCGAGGAAGTGCTCGATAAGTTGATTCAATTCGCGTCGCCTGCGATACAGACTCACGTGCAGAATCAATAAGACGCAGAGCCGACGACTACTGCTGTTGCCGCAAAGAGAGTAGCACCTTGCTCTGCGATCGACAGCTTAGTGAGTGGAATGTCTCGATTACGGGACGACACCATTCGAATCATATTCTCGAAGCTCCCGGATTATCTTATCCCGTGGAATCCAATGCAGGATTAAACTTGCGCATGAAGATACGTCTAAAACTAATATTGAGTTTTCTTGTCGTTACGGGCTTCGTTGCGGTTTCAGGAGTACTCGGAGTACGTTTGGCCGACCAAATTAGTCGGTTCCGACATCAAGAGTTATCGATGGAACAGAGTCTTGGTGAGTTAAAGTTAGTCAGTTTCGTCGACGCTTTACAGAACGCTCTTGTACTTACAGGTGCACATCTGGGCACAAATAATATCGAAGTAAAGTGCCAAAATTTGGATAAGATTCCTCCACTATATGCGGATCAGAACATGTTGGAGGAGGTCTTGCTGAATCTATTGATTAACGCGAAGGATGCCATTTTGGCGGGAACGGATGGCGGCGGCGAGATCATTTTCTCCGCCGAATCAACCGACCCGCCAGTCATAGCGGTCAGTGATTCGGGAATCGATATTCCGAGAGACGTTGAAAATAAAATTTTCGATCCGTTTTTTAGTACCAAAGAAGTTGGTTGCGGTACGGGGCTTGGAATGTCCGTGACATACGGTATTATGCAGACAATGGGGGGGAGGATTGATTTTCTGAGAGATGAAAATATGAAAAAGACGTTTCTACTTACCTTCAAATCGACGGATCTCGTGTCATGAGAAAGATACTCTGTGTCGACGACGATCCCGTGATTCACAAAGTTTTTAAGCGATTGCTCAACAAGGTTGGACTTGAAGTTGTCACTTGTCTTAATGCCCGTGAAGCGCTAGCCGTATTCAAACCGGGGGAGTTCGTTTTATTAACGGATATCACGATGCCCGGCATCAGTGGCATTGAACTGGCGCGGCAGATTCTTGAAATTGAGGAAAATGTTCCGGTTGTTCTGGTATCGGGTAACGCCCTCGAGGAACACGTGCTCGCTGAATTGCCGTCAACCGCCAACGTTCAGTTCCTTACGAAACCGTTTGTTGCCATGAGAGACGTGCTGGCGTTGCTCGAGAAATATGCGGGATATTAGCCCAGACCGTCGCCACCCACCTTCAGGCTGCGTTGATGGCCGCTAAAATAACCCCGGAATATTCAGGCCGCCCGTAATACCAGCGAGTTTGGATTCTGTACGGACGCGGACTTTCTTAACCGCTCCGTTGACTGCAACCAAGACCACGTCTTCGATCATTTCCTTGTCCTGAGAACTCGCGAGATCATCGCTAATCGTAATAGATTTGATAGAGAAATCTCCGTTAGCGACAACGTCGACTCCGTTACACGAATACGAAACTTCCATTTCCGAAAGCTCGCTCTGCGCTTTCTGGACGTCATTCTGCATTTTCTGTGCTTGTTCCAGCATTTTACTAATATCTGTCATATTCTACCCCTGGGGTGTGATTCGTGTGACGTGTCGTCCGTGAATATTGCGTTACTTCAGTGATACGCAATTCGTGGCGCGATATCCGGACGATAACTATATCTCCGAAATGCTGCGTACTTAGAAAATCGAAAATCAGAAATCAGAAATCGAAAATTAAAGATCATCCCCGAACATCGACGATCTCGCCGTTAAACATTTTTAAGACCGTTTTAACGAACTCGTTCTTCGCCAGAGCTTCCCAAATGTCTGCGTTGGATTCCAGGTCCTTGCCCGTTTCGATGTTGAATGACGAGCTGAAATTCTCGGTGACATCTTGAAACTCGATTTTCGGTTCAGGGTGCTTCGTGATTCGAGATAAACAGCGCGTCAATGTTTGAATAACGTCTTGATTAGTAAAATCTCTCGCATGCTCCGGCGAAAATTCATCGGATATCCCAATAGTAAGAGACTGGCCGTCGTAAGACAACGGAATAGCCTCTCGCATGTGCATGTGCAAGGCGGCACGCCCCGGCAATTTTCCGACTTCCTCCGTAAGAATATGCCAATACGTTGTCGCAGATTCTCTCGATGATTTTTTATCGATTTCAGGGATAGACGGGGCATTGTCTTGATCGTTGATGCTTAGCGAAGAACGTAGATCCGCCGCGTCGATTTCAGTTGTCGTATCCGGTGCGATTTCCATCTCTGTCGGTTCACGCATCCCATGGTGCTCGTCCGATTGCGAGGCGAATTGCTCCTCAGTTGTGTGATAAGAAACTGGCGTCTCAGTCACGGGTGCGTTTTGTTGGGGGTGGCGTATGGACGAAGATTCCTCGATAGACGCCCGCTGAGACGTCCGCGGTTCAAGCGGCGCGCTGGCATCGGATTCCGGATGACTCTGGCCCTCCACCGGCGCCAGATCGGGAGGCGGGGGTGTTTCGTCCACAGAGGATGATGGAGCCTGTTCAGCGAGCGGTGGCGGTGTGCCCGTGTCGTTGTCGTTCCGAGAAATATCACCTTTGCGTTGCCGAAGTTGGTCTATTACCGCGTCTAAGGAAACCGAATGTGCATCGCGCATGACCCGCAGAAACGTGACTTCTATAAATACTTGTTTGTTTAGGTAACTGCGGATACTACTTTCAAATGACATCAATCCTTCCAGCACTCTTCCGACAACTTCCGGTGTGCTCGCCTTCGCCATGCATTGATATTCGTCGAACTCAGTGTCGCTCAAGTCTATTATTTTCTTTGGATCATCGACCGTCTGAAAAATCATGACGTTGCGGAAGCATAAAAGTAAGTCTGCGTATAAACGTTCCAGGTTTTTACCCTGGTTCACTAAGTCATGCACAATGGAGATCACTTTATTCGGGTCATTGCCGATAATCGCATTGCCTAAGGCTCGAAGGTCGGTGTCAGAACTTAATCCGAAAACGTCGGTGACATCCGATTCCGTGATAGTTGAGTCTTTGTCCCCCTCACTGTGTCCACAAAACGAAATCATCTGATCAAATATGGACTGAGCATCGCGCATCCCTCCGTCCGCTGCCCGTGCGATTACGTTAAGCGCACCTTCGTTTACGCCGATCTTTTCTTTCTCCGCGATCTCGCGTAAACGTCTGACTATCGTTGGTACCGCGATCCGTTTGAGATCGAATCGTTGGCAGCGGGAGACAATGGTCGGTAAAACTTTGTGGGCTTCTGTGGTTGCGAAAAGGAACTTGATATGCGGCGGGGGTTCTTCGAGAGTCTTTAATAAGGCGTTCCACGCTGCCTGAGAGAGCATATGAACTTCGTCAATGATATAGATTTTATATTTTCTGCCGTTTGTCGGTGTATACTGGACATGGTCCCGAAGTTCACGAATATCATCAACTTTGTTGTGCGACGCGCCATCGATCTCCACTACATCCAGGCAGTTTCCGTTGGCGATTTCGGTGCACGATTGACACTTGCAACAGGGTTCTAAACTTTCGTCCGTATCCGAAACTGGCGAAGTGCAATTCAGGGCCTTCGCGAAAATTCGTGCAGAAGTTGTCTTCCCGATTCCACGGGGGCCGACGAAGAGATATGCGTGAGCGACCCGGTCTTTTATGATTGCGTTCTGCAATGTTCGGGTGATGTGTTCTTGATCTAGTACGTCACTGAACTTTTGCGGACGCCATTTGCGCGCGATTACTTGATAGGACATGGATCGAAGTTTTTTTGTTGTTGTGGCAGTTTACGCGATTGCCGACCAATTAAAGTGGTACGTTTTTGTTCGAACGGATACTACGAGGGGATGGAGCGTTGGCGATGCTGAAAATCGTTGTAGTCGACCCGCAGGTGTTCCTACAGCGCATAACATTGGCGCTTAGAGCTGCTCGGTTCCCCGTCTGACCCGGTTCACGTAATACTATCGCATAGGTCCCACGGGTCGACTACAACGATTTCGGGAGACTCTATTGCGCGACGTGATTGAATTCAAGAACTGGGACGAAAGTTAAGAAAATTTCGATACGCAACAGGCGTACAAAACTCTATTCGCGTTAACCAGTTCGTTTGACATTATGTTGCCCCTTATGTACAGGCCCTTCTCATTCCACTGCCGATTTGGCGCTGCGCTCCACGCAGTCGCAGGACCGTCTCTCGCTGTTGTTACTTAAGTAGAAGATCAAGAATGAAGATGTTTCTCTCAACGTCAATAGGCTCGGTAACCGGAGATTAATCAGCCTCGTGCGATCGTAAGTATATCCAAGTTTGCGGCTCCAGCATCCAACAGGATCTTGGCGCAGGCGGTGAGCGTCGCGCCTGTCGTAAAAACATCGTCGATCATCAAGACCGCGGCACCTTCCATGTCTGGCCCGGGGTTCACACTAAACGCATTTTTAAGGTTCTTTTCACGTTGTTTAAGGTTAAGTTTTGATTGTGAAGCCGTCCAACGTTTCCGTCTGAGTATATCCAAACACGGTATGCCGGTAATTGCGCTGAACTCCTGTGCAAGTATCCAAGCTTGATTGTATCCCCGTTGCATTCTTCGGAGCCAATGCATCGGCACCGCTACGATGTACCGATAACGATCGGTTGGAGTATTGCCGTTGTCCCAGGAGCTTACTGCTTCGCTGACGAGAACACCCGTCAGGGCAAGGTCCCCGGCGTACTTAAATCGGTGAATTAATTCGCGTGATACGCCTTTTAACTCGAATACCGTGTACGCCTGTCTCCATGGGCGAACGTTCTGGATACACTCGCCACATACCTCCAGGACGCCATCTATGCGACCGCCGCAACCTCGGCAGTAGGGCGGTGTTATATAGGCCAGTTGCGCTTGACAGGGGCGGCAAACACCGCGTTTGGTTGTTGGCGCATTTCGTTTGCAAATTACGCATAGATCGGGAAACATTATATTAAGAGGTTTATTCATTGCGCTTAACTATATCGAAGACTACAAGACATCCAGTTTCCCGGTCGTGTTGCGACAACCCCAAAATTAATCACGCACCTGATTCCGGATGATATTTTAACCGGCATTCTGCTGGCGGGCAGTAACGCCGGGTCGAAAACCTAAGGATAATCAGAATAGCTCCCTGTGCTCTTGCGGGACTTGAGGCACCGGCGAAATTTATTCGGCGATATATACCGAAAGTCATGGAGTTTTCGTCCGGATTACCCGAGACTCTCGCTTTTGCGGAGAAATATCGTTCGGAAATTCTTGGCTGATAAACTCGAAGCCATCCCGAAATTGTACTGCATGCAGTAAAACTATCGAAGTACACTTCCAATGACTAAACACCGTAACGATCCCCACTCAGACAATATCAGACTGGCAATCTCGTGCGGCGGGACCGGCGGACACTTTTACCCCGGGCTGACGATTGCGAAAGAATTCAATCGACGTGGCGGGCGGGCGATATTATTTATTGCCGGGAATCATACCGATGAACATATCGCAATCGCGCGAAAAGAAAACGTAGAGGCAGTCGAATCAAGGGCTATAAAGCTCCCGCGTGAGTCTTACCTGCTACCGGTATTCGCCGTTCATTTTCTCATTGCTTTAGTCTTGAACTTAAAACTTCTGGTTCATCATAGAATCACCGTTGCATTGGGGATGGGGAGTTTCGCCAGCGCCCCTTTCGGCCTAGCCGCTAGATTAAGCGGCAGGCCGTTGTTCCTTCACGAGGGGAACGCAGTTCTTGGTCGAACAAATCGAGAATTGTCCCGTTTTGCAACGGTTCTAATGCTTTCGTTTCCGCTGAGAAACCAGGAAAAAACGCGAGCCCGGCAGAAGCTCGTCGGAATGCCAATCAGGGATCGGTTGATAGAGGCCGGACGCGACGGGCTAACGTCAGAGGAGCGCACTCAATTGTACCGCGAGCGTGGGCTCGACCCGGAATTACCAACTCTTTTAGTGTTCGGCGGCAGTCAGGGCGCGAAACGACTCAACGATTTGATGACTGAAACCGTAAAAACCTCGGAGTTAGCGACGAATAGATTTCAAATAATTCATATCACCGGGACGCCTGACAATTCGGTTTTTATTGATCTTTACAAAGACCGCGGTATAGGAAATATGGTAATTGCCAGTGAATCGCGCATAGAAAACTTATTTTTAATGGCCGATCTGATTCTATGTCGTGCCGGAGGTTCGACAATTTCTGAACTTGCCTTTTTCGGGAAACCTGCCTTATATGTTCCCCTGGCGTCGGCTTTGGACGATCACCAAAGTGCGAACGCAGCCATCGCGGTCGAGAATAACGGAGGGTACCTACTCCAAGAAAAAGAGTGTTCCACATCCGCATTTTCGGGATATATTAAAAGATTAGTAAGTGACCGCGAGCAATTTCAAGAAATCGGCCGGAACCTGAAAGCAATCGCGAAACCAAAAGCAGCCTGCGATATTGTTAACGTGATTTTGGAATCTACGTAGACTTTGGGGCTTGATGTATACCGAACGTCTTCATCCCGCATGCGGGACGAAATATTGTTTGATATCCCTTAAGTAATGAATTCAAAGTCGTCTCTCCGTATTCTCGGAGTCCGCTTATGCGGACCGCACGAGCGGAGTCCGTCCATACGGACCAAAAATTGTACTGCTTGCAGTATGTTTTTCGACTGTACAGCGGTAGCCCAACGTACACGATACACTACCTGAATAATTCACCAGAATTCTGTTGCGGGCACTTATCTCTGCTCAAATCAGCGACGTTTATCGAAATCGGCTGCCAACGTATTTCAATACGTTTTCCACCCGATTTCTTCACTAACTCACTGATATTGAACAAGCTAAGCACTCTCGCGACGAATCGCGTGAATCAATCAGGCTAAAGTCCGAACAATCGCTTGTTGCGGGGCCGGATATAACATTAGCCCAGGGCGTGAGGGCAGATGTTATATCTTCAACATTCATCAGTTAATCGAATTTAATAACCGTGTGAATCGAGTCCTTTACATACCTATTATATTCGCTACCCTGCAATCTCATATTGCGTTGGCAGTGCCGTTGTCGGTCGGGAGTCACCTGGTCGATGACTTCGATGGTAGCGGTCTACCCGGAGAATATAAGACGTTCGGCTATGGAAATTCTGCGTTAGTCGAAGAACACGCACATTCCGGCCGCTTTTCGAAGAAAATTTCGTTTGTTGGTAGAGGCTGGGGATGTCTTATTCTAAAGACGCTCAACGAACCTCTAGATGTTTCATCAGGTCAGATTTCGCTTTGGTTGCGCAGCACCGCCACCGGGGGCCCGGGATCCGTCGCGGTCAAGTTCTATTTCGCGAACCGCAGCGAATGGGTTCAAGTACCTGGAGTGAGGCTCGAACTAAATAGTATTAGGGATAAATGGACGCCGCTGACGATTGATTCCGCGAAGTCCGGGTTTCAGTGGGACGGCGGAACTGACATCAACCTCGGCGGCACGTTCGACGCGTCGGAGTTGGTGAAAATAGGTATCGTGTTGTTCTCTGCCGGGGCGGCCGCTGAGGTTTATGTTGACGATATTTATGTTATTTCGCGGGCACCGATTGAAGGATCGAGAAGTTCCCAGGGCGCCAGAAGAGACCCGGGGACTGCGGTCGAGAACTCCCGTGCCCGGGAAACGCCGCTGAACAGACATAGTTTAACTGGATTGATCGACGACTTCAGCCCACCGGAACAGTACAATCTAAAAAACAGGAACGATGTCATCGTCGCGTCCCAGCCCGATGGCGGGCTTACAGATTTAGATTGTACGATGTTCGTGTCCAGTACAAATAATTGCGTTGCGAAGGACGGAATCCTGTCTCTTACCTGGAACGCGCCCGGCGTGTGTTGGTTCACTACGCTATCATCGACGGGTATTGACCTGACGATAAATAAATTTCTCATTCTCCGCATGAAAAGCCGATCCGCGGCTGGAAAAATAAGGGCAAAGTTCGAATCGGTTGATGGGGACGAGTACGTCACTGAAGTCCCCCCTTCTGCGGTGCGAACCGAATTTACAACCATCAATTTGCCGTTGACGTCTTTTGTGTCTGAGTCAGCAAGTGAATCGGCGTTAACGGATATCAAGGCCTTCGCACTCACTTTCGACGATCCAAACGGTTACGTGGAAATCGATCAGGTCGCGCTCGCCCCGTTTAGGTGTCCAAATACAATCGCGCTGACCCTACCGGGTGGGACAACGGTTTATCAAGGATACGGAATTGTAATCGAATTTTTACTATGGGATGAGACAGGTAATCGAGTAACCGATTTCGCGGGTATTATAAACGTATCTGTAGACAAAGGATTTATCGCGCCCTCGACGATTTCCGGATTTCGAAACGGCGAGTTGTCTGGTGAGTTCGTCATCGATGGCAAAGGCGTTCAGGAACTGACGGCACGTGAGCCCTTATCGGGAGCAACTGACAGTCAAGAATAGCGTTCCGAGCCTTGGATCAACTAATTTTATAAGCCTCGCACCGAACATTCAATTCTACCTGATCGAATTCCCCGGAGGCAGTATTCCACGTAGTTCTTCCTTCCCAAAGGGCACCGAAATTCTTCGACAACGCTCAATTTTTTCAATACATGCAACATAGGCTTGTGACCTATGTCAAAGACGTAGACTGCCCCGATCGCTGTCCGAATCGGGATTAAGAAACAAGCAGTCCGATTTTCAAACGGCTTGGATGCATTCGCGCAAGGGATTCCGAACGATTTTGCAAAATTCCAAGGCGATCAAGATAAACTGCAAGCAGTTGAAATTATGAATGATTTAAATCCAACTGCGTATAAGATTTCGAACCATATTTTTTAACCGGCATTCTGCTGGCCAGCAGAACGCCTGGTCGAAAACTCGAAGGTGTGTCGGTATTGTAATATTACAACGTTAAGGGAATCATGCCGCCGAATTCGCTGAAGAGTACTGGTCGATGCGATCCACGTTTGTATCAGATTACAGTTTTGACGGTCCTGCTCATCTATGGAGTTTTTCGCCTTGATTTCGACGTCAGAACTGTCCAGGTGCTTGTAATCCTCGCGGTCGTTATCATCACCCAATACGTCTGTTCGCGGGTCGTCAAATTGCCCCGGTTCGATATACGGAGTCCGCTGATCTCCGGATTATCGTTGTGTCTGTTGCTAAGAACAAATTCGTTATTGATCGCCGGGGTCGCAGGGCTGGTTGCTGTCGCCAGTAAATTTATTTTGCGTTGGAACGGAAAACATTTTTTTAATCCGACTAATTTTGGCCTGATAGTGATGTTAATACTTACCGAGGGCGCTTGGGTATCTCCGGGGCAATGGGGTAGTGTTGCATTCTTCGGGTTCCTCCTTGCTTGTATCGGTGGATTAGTGGTTAATCGTGCAACGCGCAGTGACGTTACTTATGCATTTCTGGCTTCGTATATAGTGTTGCTATTTGGGAGAGCATTTTGGCTTGGAGACCCGGTCAGTATTCCAGTCCACCAACTCCAGAACGGGGCATTCCTCATCTTTGCATTTTTCATGATTTCCGACCCTAAAACGACTCCTGATTCTCGCCCGGGACGAATTCTTTTCGCGTTTCTTGTAGCCAGTGGTGCGGTTGGTATACAGTACGGCTTATACCGGACTAACGCATTACTTTGGTCATTGGCTGTGTTTGCTTTCCTCGTACCGGTTATCGACTATTTAACACCTGGAATTCGTTATCAATGGCAGCAGCGTTTTTCGCTAAACGAGTTTCTGATATCAAACACCGATGTTAGGACTGCCGCCACCGGGCGCTCCACTTAAAGTAGGATCAACACGAACTCCCGACCCACCTGTGGCGTTGAGACACGAATCACGAAACACGAATCACGAATCACGAAACACATACTAAATCCAAGGAGAGTAAAATGAGAGGAATGATTGTAAAACTATTCACCGCAACATGTTTAATCGCATTAACTAATACCGGATTCAGTTTCTGTGGCTTCTACGTCGCGAAGGCGGATACGAAGCTTTTCAACAAGGCGTCACAAGTCGTATTGGTCCGAGATGAGGATCGCACGGTATTGACGATGGCCAATGATTTTAGCGGTGATCTCAAAGAATTCGCGATTGTGATACCTGTTCCCACGTTCTTAGAAAGGGAGCAGATTCATATTGGCGATAAAGCGATAATCGAACATCTGGATGCATACTCTGCTCCGCGGTTAGTTGAGTATTTCGATGAGGATCCATGCAGAGTGACACGTTACATGGAAATGAATATGATGAAGTCGGCAGGTGCCAAGCGACAAAGGGACGACGCAAAGGCGGCTAGCCTCGGAGTCACGATTGAGGCTGAATATACAATCGGCGAATATGATATTCTTATTCTCTCTGCGAAACAGAGCGACGGGCTCCAAACCTGGTTGGTAGACAGCGGGTATAAGATGCCGAAAGGGGCTGAGAAGGTCCTGGGAAGTTATATTAAGCAAAAGATGCGATTTTTCGTAGCGAAAGTGAACCTCACGGAACAATCGAAATTGGGATATACTTTCTTGCGCCCGATTCAAGTGGCGTACGAATCGCCGAAATTCATGTTGCCGATTCGATTGGGTACACTGAATGCCGATGGCGCTCAGGAGCTGTACGTATACGCGCTGACGCGTAAGGGAAGAGTCGAAACTACGAATTACCGAACCGTGAAATTGCCGACAGGGATGGATTTACCGATATACATAAAGAACGACTTCGGTGATTTCTATCGCGATATGTTCGCGGAACAGGTTAAGAGAGAGAACAATAGCGTTGTGTTCCTGGAGTACGCGTGGGATATGAACTGGTGTGACCCGTGCGCCGCTGATCCGTTGTCGGAAAAGGAGCTTAGGGAGTTAGGCGTATTTTGGATATCCGACGGCACACAGAAAGGCGGTCCGGGTAAATTGCGCGCGCCGCCGACGGCTGCGCGCGACGTTTTCGTTACACGGTTGCATGTGCGTTACGATGCCGACCGCTTTCCTGAAGATCTCTTTTTCCAAGTCACTGGCGATCGCCAGAACTTCCAGGGACGTTACGTACTTCGTCATCCGTGGAAGGGAGATGAAGACTGCGATGAGGCAGTACGATATCGTGAAGGATTACGTGACCGGTTCGAACGCGAAGCCAAGCAACTCGCAAACCTGACAGGCTGGGATATCAACGAGATTCGAGGCAAAATCGACTTCGGAAGAGTTCCTGAACCACCGGAGCCGTGGTGGCGCAAATTATGGCGGCGCTGATCTATCGCCATTTTGCTGTTCGGACGGCAATGTCATCAAGTTAAGGAATTATATATATTGGGGACCGTTGGAGTTCGCGCTTCAGCGTGGTATTTCTTACCAGGAACTTAAGAACCACGCCCCGCGACTGCGTGGGCGCGAACTCCAACATGCGCCTTGAACCTGTCTCGTTTCCTTAACTTAGATGTAAAGTTGAGCTAATCGGCTTATTCGAGCAGAGATTAGGGCTTGTAGCAGAATACTGATGAATTATTCAGGTTAGGTGGCTCTTTGCGAGAAATGGAAATTTTCGGGTTGAAAATAGTCCCGAATTCGTTCACTATATGTAACTATTCAGGTTGTCTGATTCAGACGTTTAACGGCTAAGTTAAGAACTAAGAGGGTCGAACCGTTGTTTAGGTTTGTTCTTCCAATTACCAGGTTTTTAACCGCTGAACGGTGAACCCTGAACCCTGAACCGTTAACGTTTCAATTCTCATACCGCGTGGGTGTTTTCCACGGAGGCTGAAGAATATTCTTACCAATTATGGGGCTGTAGCTCAGTTGGCTAGAGCGGCTGGTTCGCAATCAGCAGGCCACCGGTTCGAGCCCGGTCAGCTCCACCAGCCTTCGCTCTGAACTTGTGAATAGCGAAGGCGGGCGTTAATCCCAAGCTTCGGCCTGGCAAGGCATCATCCGCTTTGAAATTGTAAAAGTGAAGGCAAACTTCCCCCACGTATCCGTATCAGGCGAATTCCGTTCCACTCGCGCCAATATTTCTATTGATTCGGAAAATATACTGCAAGCAGTACAGTTTTTTGCCAACTTTGAATTCGTTACCTAAGATGATCTATGTTGAGCCTAGCGAAATCCGCCGCGGTGGAAACGATATTTCGAAAACCCGACGGTGTTGCATATAGCGTCGTTGCGATATCGCCGTACCTCATGGCGTAAATCGAAATAAATTTTCCCTGACTGCTATTTCAATTTGATCATTTCGTCAATACAGTCCACTCGTTGAGTTTTACGCCATTAGCGCAATTTCGAGAATCGCGTTCGATGTAAACTCCTGGTTTTGCTGACCAGGGCAATCCGAATTGCATAGTGGCCCGGAATTAATCACACACTAGACCCCAAAACCGAAGGCCATTTCATTCCTCCACGCGGGGCCGAGGCGATCAGGACAATATGACACAAATACTGCTAGTAGAAGATGACAAAATGCTTCGAACGGCGATTCGTAAGGGATTGGACCGTGATGATCTGGAATTGCACGAAGCTTCGAACGGCGCGGAGGGGCTGCAGTTGTTTCGCGAGAAGCCCACTGATATCGTAATTACAGATATTTTTATGCCAGAGAAAAGTGGTGTAGCGGTAATCAGTGAACTTCGAGAGGAGTTTCCTGATGTGAAGATTATCGCTATGTCGGGCGCACATGGTGGTACCTGCAAACTAAGTTCTGTTCTGATGATTGGAGCCGACAGATACCTTCAGAAGCCGTTCCAAATATCTGAATTGCTGGTATTGATAGATGAATTGATCGTGGAGATAGATTGTTAGCCCCAATTCCAACGAACCTTTCGTTGGATTTTCTTCGTAATCGAACTCGAAATCATAATCGTAATCTCTTTCCGAATTTCACCTCGAAAAACTAGAGATACTATGATTACGAGTAAGTGTAAGATTACGAATCGGAATGTTCGCTTATTTAGAGTGTTAGCAGTCAATTTCTCAGAAGAAGGGGTAATAGATGAGCGCACTACGTATACTAATAGTTGACGACGAATCCTTTAGCCGAAAAATACTAGAGCAATGTCTGAGAGAGTACGGGGAATGTGATACTGTCACCGATGGCCTCGGAGCGGTTCAGGCCGTACGAGCGGCTCACGTTGAGGGCCGTCGGTACGATTGTGTAATGCTTGACATCGACATGCCCAGCATGAACGGGCATGAAGCCTTAGCGACAATACGTAAATTCGAGGATGATGAGGGGATCGAAAAAGACGACTCCGTTAACGTAATTATGGTTACGGGGTGTGAAGAGACCGATGACTATCGTCAATCATTTGATCAAAGATGTTCGGCGTACATCGTGAAACCTATTAAGAAACAGAATCTTGACGTAGCGTTGAAGCGACTAGGATTGATTTAGTTTGCCCGATCTAATTTTGAATCGGGATTTGGAAACAAGAAGCCCCATTCTCGGTTTGGTATCGACGTATAGGCGACTTAAGGTTCTGTCACGTAAGAGATCCTTAACGATCGAAAACTCCGAGGCGGAATGGATATCGCCCACGATCTCTCCCCGTATTCTCGGAGTCCGCTCGTGCGGACCGCATAAGCGCGAGTCTCGGACATTCTGAATCGGGATTTGATAACAGGCAGTACAATTCTTGGAAGACTTTTAACTTATCACCTAAAGGTTTCCGAACGGTCTATTTTTAACCGGCATTCTGCTGGCCAGCAGGACGCTTAATCGAAAACCCAATGAAGATGGGTATGTATATGGGTTCTCCAAGCCCCGAACCTCTGTTTCCGGGAACGGCGTCACGATCGAATACTCAATAAATCGATCAGTAGAATCCAATGCTTTCCGCGGTGGCGTCGCGCTTTCGAAATTCCCTCCCGCGTTTAAGGTTCTTTTGCAAAGGACTATCCATTACAAAAAATCGAATTTGATTACCGACTTAGACTCCAAGTGGTCAAAATCCAAGATTTCGCAACTATCGGTATAACTCCTAACGTTCTTAATCGCGATGCGACGTAAAAATATCCAAAATCCGGATCAACTCGAATTATTTTCGCTTGATGCAAGCCGCGAAGTCGAATCATCAACTGCGACCGATAATGCGGCTCAGGATCAGGAAGCGCCTCCGAAGTTGATCAATGATGATAATTTTGAGGACCCTTCCATCGAACTTAGCGAAGGCGATATCTCAAACGGAGATTCTGATACCGAACAGGTCGTAATCACAATTCCTGATGACGGCGGAAAGACAGTTGGAAAGACACTGCGCGAGACCCGTGAACGCCTGAATCTTAGTATAAGCGCGGTAGCTGAGGCAACGCGTATTCGGGCAGATTATATCGAATATCTGGAAGCAGATGACTTTCAGAAACTCCCGGCGGCATCTATTTATACGAAATCTTACCTTAAATCGTTGTGTCGAGAATATGATTTACCCTACGAGGCACTGAGGGATAAATACGAAAACTCCAGTCACAAAAAGAGAACTCCGGCCCCGATTACGGTTAGCGACCGGATTTTGCCGCAGACCAGGGAGAATCCTCCCGAGGAGCAGCCGGCGGTGCCAGATAAAGACGCTGATTATGAGTCCGCCCTCAAATTGGCGTGGGTAATTACGGGCCTGGTCTTTTCCGTGGCCGTTATCGTTCTCGTGTATGTAATAGGAAGTCGCGATGGAATCAATGTTAAGCAGGGCAGTGAACTGAATACGGTAATTACAGATAGTGATCTCGAACGGTTCATCCCGCCGGAGCAACTGACTTTTGAGGAGCTTCCGCTCGACGGTCAAGATTAATGGATTAGTCACGAGCCTGATCCATGCGTAAGGCGAGCAAGTGATGGAGAATATGGTATTCCTTGGTGTCTACCGAAAGTAATGGTCCCACATGCGGGACGAAATATCGTTCGGAAATTCTTGGCTGATAAATTCGAAGCTATCCCAAAAATGTACTGCTTGCAGTATAAGATGCGCTTCGTTCGAGTATATGTTCCGTATTACATACCACGTATGTAACCTTATACAGTTCCCGCCACTATCTCAACTTCCTTCGCGCGGTCGTCCTTCTCCCGCGGTTCCGTCGCCCGTCTCCGCGGGAGCTTCTTCGAACATGAACGCCCAGTCCTCGGAAAACGTTGTATCGGATTCCGTTCCCAGACGCTTATAATATGCATCGAGAAGAGTCTGTTGCTCCTGTCGACGATATTGCGGCAGCCAGAAACTTTTTATGCTGGTATAGTCCTCTTCCTTGGGAAGCGAGTGTGACGTAATAAAAACGAGAATTGCACCGTTTGAAGTGTCCGTCGGCGCAGCCAGAGATTTGGATTTCGTCGTTTGCGCGATCGTTTTTATGACTTCTTTGTTTCGACCAGCCGGCCCCTGATTTAAGGAGAACTCTTTCGTTTCAATGAATTCGTAATCTCCTATGGCTTCCTCGAATGCGACTCCTTCTGCCAACTTGCCACTTATCTTGTCGTACGCGGCGCGGCACCCCGTCCTGGCGGCGGCAACAGCCCGCTCGTTTAGAAGGTCGGCTCGGGCCTTCTTGGCTTGTCGCGTCAAGACCAGGACGGGGGTGGTTTCTTCATCCGATGCCGCGTCGTTTGCGACGTTTGTCGCTTCCTGAGTTTCCATAAAACTAGGTAGATATGAATCTCGCGATCCCTGCCAGCAGGCAACGTAGAAATACCGACCAGACTTGATTACCTCAGACAATGGATTTTCAATACCGAGTTTACTTGCCTCTTTAGCCAGAGTTCCGGTGACGCCTGGCACGTCGGGAACATTGTATTGGTCCGGCGTGAAAAATCCGGATGTGTAAGGAATCGTCGGTATCTTGGCGTCCTTATATGATTTGGCAAACGTCGAGAAACCGCCAGCTTTCTGTTTATCTGGAGTTCCGGATAGACGCGAATGTACCGCGATCGCGAAGTTTAACGCATCCTCTGATGCGGAGGCTTCTGCGAGATTCTTACGTTCTTGCGCTAGTTTACGAACAATCTCCACTTTAACATCGGCGAATGCCTGCTCTGAACGCGAATCAATTTTCTCTATGATATGAAACCCGAACTGAGTTTCAACAACGTCGCTTATCTTCCCGTTCTCTAAACCGAATACAGCATCTTCGAACGTCTTAACCATTCTCCCGCGTCCAAAGTAGCCAAGGTCACCGCCTTTATCCGCATTGCTGTCGTCCTCACTGTGTAGCCGGGCAAGCTCTTTGAAATTTTTCTTCTCTCGTGCCTCACTCAGGATCTCCTGCAGTTTTTTGCGTTTTTCATTTTTCGATTCTATCGATTCGCCAGCTTCGGCTTTGATCAAGATATGTCGGGCGTGTACCTCTTCGTTGGAATAGAGCTTAGCTTTGTTCTTTTCGTAATACGCTTTCGCAAGTTCTGTATCACGTTCATTGATGAGCAACGTGCGAATACGATGCTTAACGTCGTCGAACGGTATGGTATCTCGTTCGCCGGCTTTTCTGATTATGTGGAACCCCGATTTGCCTTCAATAACTTCACTGATGCCGCCGTGCTTCAGCTCCATCGCAGCTTTCTCAAATGCATCGCCATAACGAAGTTTCAGTAGCTGCGGAGCCGTAAATCCTGTGTCACCCCCTTTATTTTTCCCAGATGCATCTTCCGTGAAGGTGTCGGCAAGCTTCTTGAAATCACCGCCATTGCGAACTTCTAATAGTATTTTTTGCAATTCCCCGCGTCGCGCTTCTTTCTCTTCGTCTGTGGCGCCAGCTTCGATTTTTAAAAGGATATGATTAAGGCGAACTTGTTTGCGGGAATATTTTTCGGACTTATTCGCCTCGTAGTACGCCTTCAGTTCTGTTTCAGAAACCAACGGCTCTTCCTCATATTCCGCACTGTCGAAAACGACAACCTGGAATTGGTTCTGGATTGCGACACGATACTTTTCCTCAACATTCTCGTTGAAATATATTTCGAGCTCTTCCTCGGTTATTTCTATGTCACTGGAATACTTATATGAGGTAAACTCGGATACCTGCGCATTACACTTTGTAAAATACTCAAGGTACGCGGCGCGCGCATCGGTTTCTGAAACGGTCACGGTCGCGGTTACCCGCTTTTCGATCCTTTCAACAATGATATTATCGCGGATAATTTCGTCGAAGTCTTTCGCGGAAAGGTTGTTGACTGACAGGATGGAGTTCTTGAAGTTGTTGAATTTGGCCCGGTCGAATGCGTTATTTGTCTGGAACAGCGGACGCTTGAGAATATGATCTCTAATTTCGTCCTGGGTCACGGAGTCGCAGCCGAGTACGCGTGCCTGGTGTATTGCCCGCATCCTATTTAATACTTCCTGTGCAAGGATTCGAGTGATTCGGTCATTGTTGGAACCAAGGTAGCGCTGGTAATCGACGAAGAATTTAACGCGGACCGCGGTCAATTGCCGAAAAAAATCAATTCGGTTAATCGGTTTCCCGTACATGGTTCCGATTTTTACGTCGCGACCTGAGCCGCCTTGGAAGCTACCACCCCAATCTCCGTATAAAAAGACGAATGGCAGGATGATCGCGCCGCCAATGAAAAAGTAAGTAATTCGTCCGTGTTTCGCACAGAATCTGTTAATACTGGAGATTATCATGAGTTATAACCAAACTTTTGTTGGATTTGCAGTGGTGTATCTCGAATTTCCAAGGAACAGTCGTTATACTTTAACAGGCTACCCGGAAATGGATGGTATCGAGACGTTTCGCTGTCGCGAGCCGCATAAAAAAGGAACCTTTGCAAGCGGTATCTACGGCTAATCTAACGGCTCGAACTCGGTTTTGTTCGCGAAGCATAACGGGCAGACCCAGTCGTCTGGAATCTCATCAAATGGTGTATCCGTTTGTATTCCCTGCGTTGGATCCCCGATTGCTGGATCGTAAATATAGCCGCAGAGCAGGCATACATAACATTCCATTGAATTCCACCAGTGGGTTTCATTCGCCGACCGTTGACGTGCCAATCAGCGCTCTCGTCGGAGACGAACAGTCTCATTCCGGGTGACAGCGGAATTCGGCTGCGTCGAGGCAGTTGATTCCGGACTGCTGGCTCATGTGCGCGCGAACTGAAAAATTCGCCCATACACTATGGTTAGTTTCCATTAATACAAATTGATTTTCCAGGCTGTTCTTGATCAGGTCGCTCGATCAATAGGGAGGTTTTTCCACGGTGTCATTTCTCGGGGTTGTTCGTATAGAATCGGATGCTTTGGACTATCACACGCGAGTTCGAAGGTGTATTCTGGCAGTCGGGGAATAGCGGTATTTTCGCCAACAGTATTACTTAAATATTAGCGGGGATGATTTTTAGAATGCTCTGGTGGCCTACTTATTTTATCATCGCTGCAGGCGCGGCCGTGATCACGGCGGTATTCACCCCGGCGTGCCGCTACTTCAGTTGGAAACTTGATATCCTCGATAAGCCCCTGGGCGAGTTTCATAAGAAGCACGACGCTGCGACACCGCTTCTCGGAGGATTGGCGTTGCTGGCGGGATGGACGGCTACAATTTTCGTTGGAGTCTGGTTAATATTGATTTCGAAACATCATCTTCCTCCTCCGGTTAGTGAGTTAGTGCCTGGCATACGTTCCGTGTTACCCCTTCTCTACGTAATCACTGCCGGCGCCGTTGCGCTAACATGCGTTGGGCTTATCGACGATTGGAAGCCGATGGGCCCATTTGTAAAACTCTTACTCCAGTTACTAATATGCGCCGCCGTCGCTGCATACCCGAAGATCCGAATTACTGTATTTATCAGCACACCGTTCGTAACATGGGCGATTACTACATGCTGGTTCATGCTGATAATAAACGCTTTTAATTTTTTCGACAATATGGACGGTTTGGCCTCTGGCATTGCGTTGATCGCAGCAATGTTATTCACCTTGGTCGCCGTGTTACGTTGCCAGTATTTGGTCGGTGCGCTCGGCGCGGTCACGGCAGGAACCGCGTTCGGCTTTTATCTGTACAATAGATATCCCGCATCGATTTTTATGGGCGATTCCGGTAGCCATTTTCTCGGTTATATCTTGGCTGTGATAGGGGCCCTGACTTTGTTCTACCAGCCCGAGTCTTCCCCTACAGTCGCGCCGCTCCTGATACCTATACTGGTAATGGCGGTCCCGATCTTCGACGCCTTTGCCGTGATTGTGATAAGATTCAAATCCGGTAACCCGATTTACTACGGAGATCACAATCATATATCTCACCGGTTTCATCATATGGGGCTGGATCGGGAAACTTCGGTGTTTCTCGTACATTTATTGTCGCTGACGATTGGGCTTGGCGCAGTAACTCTTCTGTGGCTGGAAACGAAAGGTGCAGTAATCGTCATTGTACAGTCTACAGCGATACTAACGTTGGTAACTGTATTACACACGAATAACTCCAGAAGAATCTCGCGGAATAACGGTAATAATGACTCTGACATCGACGGAACTGAATAATATCATTCGACAAGCGCTTGCAGAAGATATCGGAAGCGGCGACTCGACGTCGACTGCGATCATACCGCGTGTTGTCAGTATAACCGGCCACATCAGGGTACGGGAGAATTGTATAATTGCGGGACTCCCAGTCGTCGAGCAAGTTTATAGTGAACTGGATCCGTCTCTGTCGATCGACTGTTTGGTCGTAGACGGTGACTGTTGCGAAGCGCATTCCACCGTTGCAACCATTTCCGGGAGCGCACGTTCAGTCCTGACTGGTGAACGAACTGCCTTGAATTTTCTACAAAGATTATCCGGTGTTGCAACTGTTACGAGTCAATACGTAGCAGCTTTGGGAGATTCCACCGATACTAAAATCCTTGATACACGCAAAACGACTCCCGGCCTTCGGATTCTCGAAAAATACGCGGTACGGATGGGCGGCGGAACGAACCATAGGATGGGGCTTCATGACCGAATAATGATCAAGGATAACCACCGGTATATTGCGTCACTTGAGGGGCCCGGTGGTATTACACGTGCAATCGATATTTGCCGGAAAGAGTACCCGGCCTTGGAAGTCGAGGTTGAAGCAGACACACTCGAACAGGTCCGAGAAGCACTGCAAGGGAAAGCCGACTATGTTTTGTTGGATAACATGTCGAATGTCGAACTTATTGAGGCCGTCGAGTTGAGAGATACGTTCCGTTCACAAGCTCTACTTGAAGCTAGCGGCGGGATCACGATGTCACGGATCCCTGAAATTCGCGGTATCGGTCTCGATTTTATATCGGTTGGCGCGATAACGCATTCTGCTGGTGCCATTGATATTGGATTAGACTTTCATGAGCAAGCTTGTTACCCGGAAACACCGGAATAACACGACATGAGGAGAAATTTATCCCAACAATCGCGGAGTTTTCGACTAATCGTTCTGCTGGCCAGCAGAATGCCGGTTAAAAATGTATCGTTCGGAAATTCTTGGCTGATACCTTCAATGCTACCCCAAAATTGTACTGCTTGCAGTATATCCCTGAATCATCAGCACGCAATTAGTGGGACCTTTGATGCAACTTGAGTTAAAAGATATCGTAATTCAGTATAAAGCGGATTCGCCGGTTCTTGCCGATGTGAATCTCGTTTTAAATGCCGGAGATTTCGTTGTTATACACGGAGATTCCGGCAGCGGGAAGTCAAGTCTATTCCGGGTAATGACTACCCTCCAGTCGCCGCATTCGGGTGATATCGAGATAGACGGGCGGAGTATCAGCGAGTTATATATTCCCGGGGTACGTAGAGATATCGGGTACGTTCAGCAAGTTCCTGTAATGATCGCAGGATCCGTTCTCGACAACCTTAGATTTCCGTTCCAATTCCGAGCCAGCCGACGGATTCCATGTCCGACGTGCGAAGACTTCCGTAGGTCTTTGGATGAGTTCCGACTGAATGACGTCTGCTTTGAAGATGATGCTACCAAATTGTCCATCGGACAACAACAGCGGCTCGCATTAATCCGAAATATTTCCGTCGATCGACGGGTCCTCCTATGTGACGAACCAGTTTCGGCGTTGGATATAGATTCTCGAAAAGTCGTTGAAAGTAAACTCCAGCAGATTAATCGAGACCAGGGAACGACGGTCGTTTTGGTTACCCATACCGGCTTCGCTAGCAATGAATCAAGAGTTAGGTCTTATCGACTAACGGGGCATACCCTGGCTGGAGGGGAATAGAATGCAGATCGTTGAAATTACATCAGCGCAACTCGTCCTGTGTCTCCTGTTCGTGTTGATCGCGGGGGTTACCTCACTGGCGATGAATCTGCGCCTCGAAAAGGACCTTCTTATAGGCACACTTCGAACCTTTGCGCAGTTGTTCCTTGTAGGATACGTACTGAAAATCGTATTCCAAATCAATGATGTATTTCTGATTCTACTATTGTATGTGTGGATGATTTTCTGGGCCGCGTATACGATTTATAGTAGGGTCAACGAACGAACGGTCCCCCTGTTCCTGCCGATATTTATTTCGATGGTTATCAGTTACATGGCAGTTTCGATTATCGTAACCGCAGTTATCCTGCAGGTTAAACCGTGGTATACGCCGCAGTATTTCATTCCCTTGGGGGGAATGATAATTGGAAATTCTATGAACGCTATTGCGATTGCACTCGACCGATTATTTGCGGATTTGCGCAACCGGCGAAACGAAATTGAGTTGGCGTTCTCATTCGGGGCGACTTACCAGGAGGCGACGATTCAGATTTTTCGTGACGTCGTCAAAGCGGGCATGATTCCGTCGATAAACGCGATGATGACAGTGGGGCTCGTCTTTCTCCCAGGAATGATGACCGGTCAAATCCTCGCGGGCGTGGATCCTATGACAGCAGTCGAGTATCAGATTATTATCATGCTAATGCTCGTCGCTTCAACAACCATCGGGAGTATTTTGGTTGTTTATACGATACGAAGATTTTGTTTTACGAAGCAGCATCAACTTAGAATTTGAGGATTTGCGAGGACTATGGGACGTTGTGAGCATAACTACCTAACCTGTATCGATCGTTTTCTGCGGTATTTGAGAACGGAGCGCGATGCATCCGAGCATACGATAAACAGTTATCGCCGTGACCTTCTGCAGTACATGGAATCAATCGGCGCAACGGCTACGGGCGATACGAGATCTTCAGATGAGCTTTTTAATCTCCTCCTGGCGCGGAAGTTTCTGGCAGACTTGACAGAGCGACAGCTGACCCGAACGTCGATATTGCGAAAGATATCGAGCTTACATTCTTTCTGCCGATTTCTGATTAGAGAGGGTGTATTAGACAACAATCCATTTCTCGGGTTAAGTACCCCAAGAAAACCCCGCAGCCTACCGAGTATTTTTTCGTTAGAGGAGGTTGAATGCTTACTTGCGGCTCCGGCTGCATACTGGCAGCGGAGGTCGGAAACCACTACGAACGACCACAACTCTGCGGAATTTTCATTTAAGCGGGACACCGCGATCCTGGAAGTAATCTATAGCGCTGGCTTGCGTATTAGCGAGGTAACCGGGTTCAAGTTCGAGGATTTGAACCTGCATGCCGGGAGTCTTCTTGTTCGGGGTAAGGGGAAGAAGGAGAGAATTGGACTGTTGGGGAAGCCGGCAATCCGCGCGTTGGACGCGTACCTGGAATCGCGTGAACTTAAGGGGTTTGGAAAGAAGCATTCGAACGGACCAATATTCCTCAATCAAAAGGGAAAGTCGATTACGCCGCGGTCTATACAACGATTCTTTAAGGTATACCTGATGGAGGCAGGGCTTCCGGCCGAATTAACGCCCCACGCTCTCCGGCACTCGTTCGCAACTCATCTCCTCGATTGCGGAGCCGATCTCCGAAGCGTGCAAGAAATGCTTGGACATGCAAGCCCGTCGACGACCCAAATCTATACTCATATTAGCGCCGAGCGACTGATCGCTGTCTACGAAAAAAACCATCCGCGAGCATGACCCCCCCCAAAAAAAACGGTTTTATTCTCGGACCGTTGCCGTGTTTGCTACGCTTGACGACGATGCGACAGTATCGCCTTACATGTGACGCTGCACCTGACAAGGTAAAAATACGACTCGCAAAATATCAATTATTCATGCAATCAGGCTAGTGTGCATAATGTAGGCTAGTGTGGTGTCCCTTGCGGGCTTGTCTCGCGATCGTTTGTTACGGCGAACGAGTGCTATCCAACTGCACGCGTAGCATTTTTACTCGATACCAACCGATGAATAACGCGAAGGCCAGCGCGCAGAAGTAAAACCCGTAATGATCATGGTCTACAGGCAGGACTGTTTCCAAGAGAATATCGAGTATGACCAGGAATCGCCAACTTAGCTCCCATCTGTTAATGAAATATCCGTCAGCATTGAATCGGTGGACTGCGATCAACAGAATCACTACGACAATAATTCCGCTACCGACAATGTAAGTGCGATCCATCCACATCCAGATGTGGAACACCGCTAGATACACGGCAAGCAGGATTAGATCGAAGGTCCAGTTTTTCAAACTTGGAATTGCCGTGTTCGTCCCGGACGGTTCGGAAATCATGTCTCCTCGAGAAGTTCTTTCGTGATCGCGATCAAGGCAACGGACGAAATAGGCTTGGGATGACAGCGATCCGCGCCCACGTCAAGTGCGGATTCCAGAACGCTTTCCGAATCTACAATTCCGCCGCCTGAGAGCGCTAAGATCTTAATCAGCGGAAACTCGCGGCGAATTTCGGCGGTGATCTCCAGTCCGTCTTTCCCGGGCATAAATATATCGGTAATAACTAAATCAACCGATCGGGCGCGTAATTTCTCCATCACCAACATTCCGTTCTCGGCAATATCGACTGCGTAGCCCTTTGCTTCCAGGATCGCACGGATTGACCGTCTGACCAACTCGTCGTCATCTATGAGTAAGATATTAGCCATAACTTCGGCAGCCTCGATTTATGGCGGGATTCGCGAGGGATGGACCACACGTTTCTGTGAGGTATCGCAGATTACCAGTAGAGCCGCCGTACCGTATATAATGGAGCGGGTGGAGGGAATCGAACCCTCGTAATCAGCTTGGAAGGCTGGGGCTCTACCATTGAGCTACACCCGCCGCGACTGGTACTGGTTAGCACTATAATTTACCGAACGTCTTCATCCCGCATGCGGGACGAAATATTTTCGATATCCCTTAGGTAATGAATTCGAAGTCGGCTCTCAGTATTCTCGGAGTCCGCTTATGCGGACCGCACGAGCGGAGTCCGTCCATACGAACCGAAAATTGTACTGCTTGCAGTATAGATTGATTCGGCTGCGTTATCAAATGGGAATCTTTAGAATTCGAATCTGCGGTTTCGCGAAAAAAGAGTGAAGGCGAAGGGAGTGAATCAGGCGTTGCCGGGGTGCTCTCCGGATTGCAGCCGGAAGCAATACAACGTCGGCCGTGGACTTGGGGCGGCGACCAACCCTGCGGGAACAGAATTGAGCAGCTTATCGATTTATACTGCAAGCAGTACAATTTTGGAAGACTTTTAACTTAACACAAAAGGGATTCCGAACGGTATTCTCGAAAAGCCAATGACGATGGGTATAGAACTGTGGGAAGACTATTCGGAGGTGGAGAGTATGTAGAAAATCGGATGGTTACGAATCGCTACCGTCCTCGATTTCGAGAACTTTATCAATCATCGATGTCAATTCACGGAGTTTCCCGCCTTTAGCGTAAAAGCCGTCGATCGATTGTACGTTGAATTCATTCTCCAGAGGCTCGGGGCTGTACACGCTGTAACCGCTGATGGCGATAACTTTAACACTCGATGTTTGGCGGACATGCTGAACCAACTCTATGCCTTTCATACCGGGCAGAACAAGGTCGACGAGAAGCAGGTCGACGCTGCTATCAAATTTGTCGAGAGCTTCTTCGGCAGAGGCGGCCTCGAGAATGTCAAATCCCCGCTTTTCGAGCACCGTCTTGAACGTTCTACGGCAACCGTCGTCATCGTCTATGATCAGTATTCTCGGCATGTAATTCATACTCCTAGATCGTACACTATCTTTCAAGAGAATTTATTCAACCAGTCATCGTCAAAGTTCTCGTCGATTTGTCCCTGCTGCGATTGGTTAGCAAGCCACTCATTGGATTAGATAAATATCGCTCCCTCAATTTTCCGTTGTACAGGGCGTTTTGTCAGGTATGTGCATCGGTATCACGAAGTTCCGTCGAACCTTCCGGATTTCTCAATGTGAACCACAATAAGGACCGAATATCTGACCTGGCTCGGGCGGGTACCGACGATCACGAAAACTCAGTTTCGGACGCTTTGATTATGGGCGATCAATGATAAGTTATGGCGATTGGGCGATGCCAAACATCGCAGAATCTGAGCTCCAAAATCACCTAATAGGTAGTCCATAATGAAAATCGAAGACAACCAGGAAATATACATAGAAAACGTATCCGTCACGGAACTCGCTGAAACTTACGGGACACCGACATATGTCTATGAGGAAAATCGGATCCGTGAGAATTATCGTCGCGCTGACCGTGCGTTCCGGAAATACTACGAAAATTTCAAGTTCTATTACGCAATCAAGGCAAACAGCAATCCCGCCGTGGCACATATTCTCCGAGAAGAAGGGGCCGGGATAGACGCCGCTAGTATAAACGAAATTTTACTTGCGCGGGAACTGGGGATTGACGGAGAAGACGTTGTTTTCAGCGGAAATTATCTGTCCGATGACGACATTGAACAGGGGCTCTCCAGCGGGGTAATATTTAATTTGGATGACGTGTCACTGCTCGAACGTTTGCTTCGGATCGGGAAACCCGAGATACTAAGTTTCCGCGTGAATCCCGGATACGGACGAAGTAACGTTGGCGACTTCGTCACGAATGCCGGACCTGCGGCAAAGTTCGGGATACACCCCGACGACGTCCTGGCCGCCTACAAAGCAGCTAAGAAGGCTGGAATCACACGCTTCGGGGCCCATATGATGCCGGGTTCCTGCGTAAATGATCCGGAGTATTTCGCGCATATTACGGCACTACTAATGGATATTATAGGTAAAGTCGGGCGCGAGCTGAATATAGATTTTGAGTTTATCGACTTGGGAGGCGGTTTAGGGATTCCGTATTCGCCTGACGAATTACCACTTGACATTGAAATGACAGCAGCGCGGATTGCAGACGTTTTCACCGAGAAGCTGAAAGAGTACGGACTTAAACCGCCAAGACTGGTCATGGAGCCCGCTCGATATTTCGTGGGTGACGCCGGTTATCTTATTGGAAGAGTACATTCCATCAAACGCAGTTACTCGGTTATTATCGGCACGGATGTCGGCATGAATATATTGGCACGCCCGGCGATGTACGGCGCGTACCACCATATTTACGTCAATGGTCGCGAGCATGCGAGTTGCGTTCGTGAGAAAGTAGACTTATGCGGACAGATCTGTGAGAATACGGATTACTGGGTGAAGAATAGGGAATTACCGAAAGGAATTGCGGAGGGAGACTTGGTTGTTGTGGAAAACGCGGGTGCATACGGGTACTGCATGAGCTACCAGTACAATGGGCGCCTGAAACCGGCCGAGGTACTGGTCAATGGGGCGCAACACTACCAGATCCGGGAGAGAGAGTCTTTCAGCGACGTAGTCTCAGGCACCCATATACCCGATCATTTGCGGCCTGCGTGAAAGTTAGTACCTGCCTGTGTAAATTCGAATCAAATTATTCCAATTTACAGAAGTAGGTACTAGCCTGATTAATTCATGCGATTCGTCGCGAGAGCGCTTAACTCGCTCATAATAAATCGATTAGAGAAAACTTGACGGCGAAAGTGAATATTCATTCACTGAGATGTAAAGTTGAGCTAATCGGCTTATTTGAGCAGAGA
>JAJFLP010000109.1 GCA_021772635.1 Verrucomicrobiota bacterium
AGAGCCGAAGTTTTTCTGACCAAGGAAGGTTTGATCTTTTTCTTTGCCAATCCGCTTGTTTACTGAACAAATTAGCCAAATATACCCATCGTCATTGGGTTTTCGTCCGGATTACCCGAGACTCTCGCTTATGCGGAGAAAAATCATTCGGAGTCTCTTACGCAATCAGTTTGAAGTTCGCCATGAATTTTACCGCTTGCGGTATAATTGGCGACAAATGTCTTCGAAACAACGCGAAGATGGGTTTCTGATGGGCAAAATCAATCGGTTGCCGTGGCATGGCCCGCCACACCGCGATGGAGACAGTACACGCTTTCATATAACGGCTGCTTGCAATCGACATCCGTTGGTTATCGGTTTGGATCGCGCGCGAATGGCGAACCGATAATACACCCGGAAAAATTCTGGACGACAGATGTACCCCTTCCCTTGTTCCTCATACCTCGCTAAGTTGTATTCGCGGATTCTCGAATGCTCCCTGATCAAGGACCCAGAATATTCGATATTCGCAACTGATCGGTGGGTTTAAGTGCATGGTGGTGTTAGGTTCATCACACCAGTGGGTTTAATCCCCCGACGGTTGACGTGCTCCCTGGAGCACTCTCTTCAGCGAATATCTGTCCCATCCTGGAGTAGCTAGGATTCGTCGTCGTCGCAGTCGGTATACTAATTTAAAGAGGGAGGGATATTGCTATGACGATTCGAAAGATGGTGGATTACATGGACTGCAAGCAGTCGAATTTTCGATCCCGCATGCGGGATCACGGTGGCAAAGTTTTCAGAGAAATTGTCGACGTGAGTCGCGCCACGTGCAGTCGCGTTCCGCTCTTACGCGGTTACGCGATTCGACAACTTGGCGCACGCAAAAACCTGACCGGAGTTAGGATACCAGTTTTTGCGATAGTCGGGATTCTAGTAGTCAGCGGAATCGGTTGTCGTAAATCACAGGAACAGAATACTTCTGAACCGGAGGGGGAGAGGATCGTTGTAATCTTCAACTGGGAGGATTACTTGGACGCGGATTTGCTCGTTGAATTCACGAGGCAGACCGGGATTAAAGTTGTCGTTGATAATTTCGACACAACCGATGAATTCGTGGCTAAAGTGAAGTCCGATCCTTCGCGGTGTGACTTGATGGTCACAGACGATTCTACGATCGCGGTACTTCGCGAGTTACGACTGCTCCGCGCGATCGATCATAAGAAGCTTACGGCGTTAAACAACCTCGATCCCGCGTATCTTAATCTCGATTTTGACCCTGGAAATCAATACTCGATACCGTATCTCTGGGGGACGACCGTACTGGCGTATCGAAAGGATAAAATCTCGTCGCCTCCGACGAGCTGGAGGTCTCTCTGGAACGCTGACTACGCCGGGCATATCATGATGATCGACGATACCCAGGACATGTTCGCGATCGCCCTTGCTATCCTCGGGCATTCTATCAATACCGCGGTAGGTTCCGAACTCGATGCCGCGCGGGAAAAATTGCTCGAACAAGCGGAGTTGGTGACATCTTACTCGAACATATACGACATTAACGAGGCGATCGTTAGCGGTCAGTGTTGGATAGCGCCCATGTATAGCGGCGACATCATCGCCGACGCGCAGGAGCATCCGGAGATTGGCTACGTCATACCCGACGAAGGGACCGTCCTGTGGATAGACAGCTTCGCGATACCCAGGGACAGTCGAAATCACGATGAAGCACACGCGTTTATCAATTTCCTTCTTGCGCCGAAAAATGCGGCAGCAAACGCCAATGAGCTTTGTTATGCTACGCCGAACGCAGCGGCAATGCCGTATATAGAAAAGAAGTTTCTTGACGACCCCCAAATTTACCCTCCACAAGAAGTTCTCGCTAAGTGCGAATTCCTAAGCAAACTGGACCAAAGTCGTTTGCGCAAACTGAATACCTCATGGATCGATATCCAGGAGAAGATTCGGTTGAACAAGGCTGACCGAAGTCTTCAACCGGCAATATCCGAATGATCGCTGTGCCAAAAACACGTTCGATTAGGTCCTTGGTTTTGCGCAGCCTGCTCATAGCGGGGTTGCTGCCGTTAGTTGCCGTTTCGATATTCACCTACACCTTCATGCGCCGCGCGACGGTTGAGTCTGAGTACGATAAAATGGAAGAGGTGGCGCGCGAGGTAGGTCGGGAAATCGAGAGTTTTATGAATCGTACCGCGCAGGATTTACGCGTCATCGCGTCGAATCCGGCGGTAACGTCGCCAGCGTCGAATAGCGCCGAGCGCGACCGCGAACTACGCGAGCTCCATTCATTTTACAATGATCTGTCGGATATTACGCTATATGCACGAAACGGCAGCGTTTTGGCATCGACATCACACGGTTACATGGAGAATCTCAACCGTACTGAATGGTTCGCAAATGCAGAACTCGGTGATCTGGTTGCGACTCCGCCTCGGAAGATACTCGGGCTAAAGGGTTTATATATATCGTTTTATTACCCTGTTCGTGATGCCACCGGTCGCGTAACGTCCGTCGTGACCGCACAAATGCCGTTCTCCCAACTCTCGAATGTCCTTGAGCAGGTGCGACTCGGCCAGAGAGGGTTCGTGGTACTGGTAGATTTTTTTGGGAACATCCTGTCCCATCCGGATCAAGCTCGCATCCTCCAGAAATTCGAGGTTTGCGGTGACATTGATTCCTCTCTTTTACTAACTCGTGGTACGACGACGTTAGATAAACGCGGTAAATTTCTCTTCACTAAGCAAGCCGTCAACCCGACGAGGGCAAATCTTCCCCGGTCGTGGACGCTCATTTCACTGAAGCCGTATGACGAAGTTTTGGCTTTACTGAATCGACAGCAGCTGATTCAGGGCGGAGTTGCAGGATTTGCGCTGATATTGATCTACGTACTTGGTGTCGTGTTCAGTCGTAATCTTTCACGGCCAATCACGGAGGCGGCTGACGTGGCGGAGAAGGTAACGAGTGGCGACTTAGCTGTCGAAGTCCCGTTGACGAGGACACGTGAAATCCAGAAACTGGCGATTGCGTTTAACGACATGGTCCGTGAAGTTCGGGATCATCGGACGCGACTGGAGACAGAGGTTGAACAACACACGGATAAACTTGCAGAATCGGGTGATCGATTACACCGGATCAGGGCTTATCTCGAAGCAGCTTACGACTCCATGCGCGAGGCGCTGCTGATCGTCGATATAACTGACGGCGTCGTATTCGCTGCGAATCAGCGGACATCGGAATTCTTTGGCATCGGGCCACACGATCTGGAAGGTCGAGACTATACGGATATCGGAACGGAACTGGCACAACTATTCGACAGTCCTGACGTTTTTTCAGAGATATGGCGACGTTACGAGATGCACCCAGGTGACTCGGATACGTTTGAGTGGGAGATGGTCGAACCGGTAAGTCGTGTTATTTCTGCATTCACAGCGCCGGTGACTGATCGGGACCAACATGTTGTCGCCAGACTGTGGGTTTTTCGAGATCTCACTCATCAAAGGGCGCTTGAAGAGGAGTTGCGAAAAGTACAGAAAATGCAAACTATCGGGACACTTGCCGGCGGAATCGCGCATGACTTTAATAATCTCCTGACTCCCATCCTAGGATATACAAGTCTAACACTCAACGCGCTCCCAGAAGGAAGCAGAGGGAGAGAGGAGTTGAAACATGTCGTGAAAGCGGCGAAGCGAGCGAAGGAAGTGATAAGGCAAATTCTTCTATTTAGTAGTCAGAAAACTACTGGAAGTCGGCGGAATATCTCCGTTCACCCAATTGTAGAAGAAACCTTAAAGCTGATTGAAAGATCGATCTCTCCGAACATAGAAATCCGTCAGGATATCGACGAGAAGTGCGGTCACGTGTTCGCTAATTCCGCGCAGCTGCACCAAGTGATAATGAATTTGTGTACCAACGCGTACCAGGCATTGCGAACAGGCGGCGGGATAATTAAAGTTAGTTTAATGTCGATTGACGTTAGCCAATCATTGCGGGATAAACACCCACGTCTTACAAACGAACGCTACATACGTCTTTCCGTCGAGGACAACGGTCGCGGTATTGACGACGTAACGATCAAGCGAGTCCTCGAACCATTTTTTACGACAAAGGCTGTCGGCGAAGGAACAGGGCTTGGCTTGGCGGTGGTTCACGGGATTGTTACGAACCACGATGGAGAATTGGTTATTGAAAGCGAGCTCGGAAAGGGGACTGTATTTCACGTTTACATTCCGGTCTCCGCCGCCGAAGTCAGTGACGATGTTTCTGCCATTGAAGTCGGCCAGGGAGGGCGGGGGAGCGAATCAATAATGTTCGTTGATGACGAGGATGACGTGGTCGCAGTCGTAAGGAGTATTCTTGAATCGATCGGGTATACTGTCACCGCTCTGAATGATAGTTGTCAGGCTCTCGACAAATTTGCGCTCGCCCCGGACAGCTACGACCTTGTCATTAGCGACCAATCAATGCCGCGAATGACAGGTACCCAATTGGCGAAGAAGATGAGGGAGATTCGATTCGATATTCCCATCATCATCGTGAGTGGATATAACGACAGCATCTCAGCAGAGAATTTCCGGGACTTCGCAGTCAACGACTATATCGAGAAGCCACTTGATCCGGATGATTTTGGGAATGCAATCCGTACTGTTCTTGATGAGACTGCCAGAGAGCGTGGCTAGCGGCTAGTACCCAGATTAACACAGAAAGCACACTAAAGTGCGAACTCCAACAGTGATATCGCCAACAGAAGCGGCCGTTGGAGTTCACGCTTCAGCGTGTGTTTCTGATATTGGAGTTTTTGTTTTTATTAGACGCAAATAGAAAAGACTCACACTAAAGTGCGAACTCTAACAGTGATATCGCCAACAGAAGCGGCCGTTGGAGTTCACGAGCTTGACACGGCACAGCCGCCAGCGACGACGCTTCAGCGTGTGTTTCTGATATTGGAGTTTTTGTTTTTAGTAGACGCAAATAGAAAAGACCCACACTAAAGCACGAACTCCAACGGGTTATCCCTGTTGTCAAGGTCGCTAAACAAATACTGGAAAAGTAATCGAAAATTGAGGAGTTGCGGTCAATGTCCCTCGGAATTCAATCTTACACATCGTCCCTATACTCCAATACTCAACCACTCCAAAAAAACAAGGATTATGAGTAATTGCCCATAAGCCCGTTCCAGGGGGTCAAATCAAAGCCGCGGTCTCTGGACGGGGATCTTTACTTCGAATCAAGGAGTTATAGAGATTCTGAAGACGAAAGATTAATGATCTATTTCGAATTCACAGATTCTTTATAAATATTTTAGGTGGAACAAAATATGTGCTCGCAGTAGAAGGTGAATTAGACTTTAGTAAAACGCGAAATTGCGTCTTTTAATGCCTCGAAATCTATAGGTTTCGTCAGATAATCGTCCATTCCTGCCAGTAGGCATTTCTCGCGGGTGCCCTTAATCGCGTCGGCAGTGAGTGCAATGATCGGCACCCGTCTCGGGGCTCCGATATCTGACTCGACGGCAGAAACGTTTTTTCCTGAATCGAGAGAAGTCTCCCATTTTCGAATCTCCCGCGTTGCATCGGTACCACTCAAGATTGGCATCTGCATGTCCATAAAAATAATGTCGTAACGATTGTTCTTTGTGAACGCTACGGCTTCCCTCCCGTTGCACGCAACGTCGATTTTATGCCCGAGTTTTCCTAATACTTTTTTGATGAGGAGTTGATTAATAACGTTATCTTCAGCTATTAGAATTCGCACACCTCCGGCTGGTTCAACCTCCTCACGGGCGTCTGCTTCCGACTGGGTCGCTGTATGCTTTAGGACTTCATACTCTACATTGCCGCTTGCGTCAATCGGGATACGGACCGTCGCCGTGAACGTGGATCCTTTTCCCGATTCGCTTTCCACCGTTATCCGACCATCCATCAACGCGGCGAGTTTGCAACTCAATGATAGCCCCAACCCCGTACCGCCGAATTGACGCGTCGTCGAGCTTTCGGCTTGCGCAAACGCTTCAAAAATTGTTTGGAGACGGTCCTTGGGAATTCCAATGCCCGTATCCCGTACACAGAAAGACACGTATGAATCAGTTTCACCGGTCCTGCCGCCATTCGGGCGGGTGGTAGCTGAATTGACGATAAGTTCAACTGTCCCGCTATCGGTGAACTTTATGGCGTTTCCCATGAGGTTCAGCAGAATCTGTCGGAGTCTTGTCGGGTCGCCGATCCGGTGTGTTTCCACGTTAGTGATATAAGAGCTGATTTCTACCGATTTGTCCACGACCCGGGTACTGACCAGCTTCGTAACAGACTGGACGACATCTGTGATATTAAAAGGAACGACTTCGAGTTCAATTCTTCCGGCCTCCACCTTGGATAGGTCGAGGATGTCATTGATGATTACCAACAGCGCCTCAGCGCTCGCACGAACGATTCCCAGCGATTCCTGTTGCTCTGCCGTAAGCGTGTCATCTTGTAAAAGTTCGGTGAAGCCGAGAATAGCGTTCATTGGCGTGCGAATTTCGTGACTCATATTTGCCAGGAACTCACTCTTTGCCAAAGTCGCTGCTTCAGCATGTACTTTGGCTTTTTCTAAATCCTTGGTTCGTTCCTGAACTCGTTTCTCCAGTGAAAAGTTGAGCTCTTTAAGTTCTTTTGTGTTCTCGGCCACGGTAATCTTTAGTGCGCGAGACCACAAATACAGCATGCCGATGACGCAACATGAAACAATGCCCAGGCCGACCAATATCTGTGTAACAAATTCTGCGCGCTTATGGCGATACACCTGCGGTTGAAAGATGAGGCTATCGATATCCAGTTCTTGTTTGACATGGCCCGCACGGCGGAAGTAGTCCAGTGTCATTTTCCACCGATCAATACTGGTATGGCCGAGCGTAACGGTTGGATAATGCGTTGACTTTCGGACGTCCTTGGCTTCGTGGCGATTATACGCCGCTTCGTCGTCATAAAACTTGAACGTCCGTTCTAATCGGTTCGCGATTCGGTTCGCGATTTCTTCGCTATTCTCTAGCGCATATTTCCAACCCTTCAGGCTCGCTTCCTTAAAGCGTTCTACCAATTCAGGTTGTGTGTCAATTAATCGTTGGTGAGTTACAAGCGTGTCGCCGTACAGGAAAATACCGAAATCAGCGGCAGTGAATATGTCGAATTCAGCGTCCATTTCTTTCATCTGCCACATCGCTGAAGTGACGTAGGTGGCGACTACATCCACTTCGCCCGTTACTAATAAGCCGAGATTTGGCGGCACTGCCGAAATAGTCGTGGTGGACGGATCCGCGCCGAACGATTGCATGACCGCGTTCAGTTCTACCGGGCCCCAACTCGGCTCGGTTTGACAGATTCGCATCCCTTCAAAGTCACCGGGATTTCGAAACCTGTCTTTCAAGGTGATAAAACCATACGGACTCTCTTGAAAAATAGTTGCGATAATGACGACAGGAATTCCTCTATCCCGATAAATTAAGAGGTCCGGCCCGGTGACCGCGAACTGGGCACGGTTCTTCGCAAGTTCTTCGCCTACATCCAATAACTGGCCATCTGCTGTAACTCTCGAGCGGATTGTTACATCAAGATCGGCGGCAGCGTAGTATCCGTTCCACAAGGCAGCGTAATAACCCGCGAATTGAAATTCATGGTCCCACTTCAACTGCAAAGTGACCTTATCTGCACCATGGCAAACCGGTAGGCCACCCCATACTCCGATCAGTGCAGCGGTAATGAGTATTGTCTTTCTCAGTTGATTCATATCTTACTCTGTTTCTGCTGTCGGTCCGTTATCGACGCGAGCGATATGCGAATATCCGGATGGTCACAGCCGCCATACAACAAGGGCTTGAATTACGCTTTCATCAGTTCCTTTTTCGCCGAGTTTATTTAACCAAAGTTGCCATTCCACGCCGACATACAGTTGGTCAGGTGTGTCGAATAAGGTTTTGCCCAGATCGTATCGAAACTGTGGTTGCGCGAGCAACCACTCGCTCACCTCCGCGCCGAATTCGTTATCACGTTGACCTATATATTCCACATGCCCTTCGATACTGAAACGATGCCCCCTGATAGTGAGAGGGAAAGCCCAGTTGACGTCTATCATGTAGCTGTCGTCCTCCGCTGGCGCGCCACCCGATTTTACCCCTCCACTGTCATCTAAATAAGCAGTGATATCCGTGTTCAGGAACGCGAATCCCGGCAACTTCCAACTCAACCGAATGCCGGGCAAATACTTCCGAACATTCCCGTCGCCGGCTATATTCAAGCCTGCAATTATGCCCAGACCATTAATCAGCCCGAATTCGGTGGATCGATTGAATAATTTTCCAAGGCTGAAATTAACGTATAACTCGCCATAGTAATCTGAATCATTGAATCCATCGGTTTTGGAATCATTCAGGAAATCGATGAAAAAGAAGTTTTCGCCATACTTCCATCCGCTTGCGTGCTGAAATGTTAGTACATCTGTCGCGACATCTCCACCGCCCGCGAAGTTTGGCACGTCCAGGTTCCCGCGTTGGTAATGCAATTCTGTATTGCTCCATTCAGCGGCGGCTAGATCATTAGTGAGCGCAATCAGAAACACAAATAATAGCCGGACGAAATTCGACATATTTCCTCCATTATACTGCAAGCAGTACAATTTTTGGACAACCTTGAGTTTATCAGCCATGTGATTTTGAACGGTATTTCGAAAACTCGAAGGCGATGGGTATAGAATGATTTTTCTCATAATTCTCCGCCAGTGGCAGAGGACACAGAGAGGTTCGACTGGTCCGTCGTTTTATGTGTTGACGAAAATGGCGCGAAGATTATTTTCGCCCTTCTTAATCCCACCAGTGGGTTTAATTTTCCGTTCTGCTGTCCAGTACTTACGTAGTAAATCTCTAAGAGTCTTTCATACCTCGCGGGCTTGCCCCGAGGCAGTTGATTCACAGTTATTTGACGATGGAACGGGACTGGGCTTGGCGGTTGTCCATGGGATTGTCACGAATCACCATGGAGAAATCACTATCGAAAGTGAAGTCGGAAGAGGAACCGTATTTCACGTGTCCCTACCGGCAGCAGTTTCGGCGTTAAAGAACCCGATTGAGGCGGTTGAACCCACGCAGTGGGGTTTCATTCCCCGCGGTTTACCGCGATATCAAAACTATTTCAAAAGCCGATACCCCGTCTGCTCTGCGGCGGGGTAGTGCATTCGAGTCGGGTAGAGAGATCCAATCAGATGTTATTCGTGAGAGAAGTAACTTGTTCTTTGGATCCCATTACCAAGAGGATATCGCCCGATTCGAATTTGACTTCATCGTCTGGATTAAATAAGTACTCGCCGTTTGTTCGTTTTATGCCGAGTACCAATAACCCGGTTTTATCTTTAATTCCCGCGCTCGCAACGGTTTCGCCTAAAAGCGAGCTTCTGCTTCCTAAACGAACTTCATTAAAACGTATTGTACTCGTGGAATCTTTTATCATCGCGTCTAAGAACTGAACAACATCCGGGCGAATCACGATAGATGCCATTCTCATACCGCCGATTGCGTTTGGGGAAACAACATCATCCGCACCCGCCTTAAGTAGCTTTCCGGCGTTCTCCGACTCGATATTTCGAGCGACGATGTGTAATTCTGGGTTAAGTGACCTTGCGCTGAGGACGACGTATGTATTGTCTTTATCGTCGCTTAACGCAGTTATAAGTGCGCGTGCCTTGTCGATCCCCGCGTCCCTTAAAGCCTCGTCCTTCGTCGCATCATCCTGAACATATGCTATATCTCCGATCTCAAGGGCGAGTTCCATTTCATCGGGATCTTTCTCGATCAGGACAAACGGAGTGGACGTATTATGAAATTCCCTTGCTATACACAGCCCGTTGTGACCTGCGCCGCAAAGAATTACGTGACCAGACATTTTCGAAATTCTTTTATCCATATTCTTACCTGCGAATAAATGCCGAAACTCACCTTCAACAACAAAAGCGGCTATACACGAAACCCCATAACCGACGATGCCGAATGAAGAGATGATCAAAAAGATGGTAAACAGCCTCCCGTTCGCGGAAAGTTCGTGCGTTTCTCCGTAACCTACGGTCGCCAGCGTTATAACCGTCATATAAAACGAGTCAAATAACGCCCAATCTTCAATTATATGGTATCCCAATGTTCCAATCCCAGTAGCCGCCAGCAGTAAAAAAAATGCTTTAAGCACGCGAACACGCGCTTCATAGTGATGGCTCTCGAATTTGCGACTGACCCTTGTTTTCGAAGCGAATCTTGTTTCGTCCATAACGACTCACTGGTTTTGTTATTGTTGCGTTCAGGAGGTTATCGTCGCTTAACGAAAAACATGCTACGAAAATAGTGATTGGAACGCTATACTCTCCATGAATAACGCTCAGAAGCAAAAAAATCAATGAGTTACGAAGGTTGTATGGCTGAAGAAATATTGAAATGTCGGCTGGATCTCTTAGTCTAGTCCTAGAATAAGCGAACATTCCGATCCGTAATCTTACTCTTACTCGTAATCGTAAACTTTCTGGTTTTTCGTGAGGTGAGATCTGGCAAGGGATTACGATTATGATTAGGAGTACGCTTACGAAGAAAAGCCAACGAAAATTTTGTTGGCTTTGGGTCTAGCCTGAATAATTCACCAGTATTCTGCTACGAGCCCTAATCTCTGCTCAAATAAACCGATTGGCTTGGCTTCACATCTTAGTGAATGAAAATTCACTTTCACCGTGGCGCCTTCTCCAATCGTCTTATTATGAACGAGTTAAGTTCTCTCGCGACGAATCGCGTGAATTAATCAGGCGTAGTCCCGTGACCGCGGGATCGTAGGTTCTTTGTAACTCATTTAGACATGCTCGCAGTAGAAGCTTTATGCATAGAGCACAGGCTAGACCGTCGCCGCTGACTCAGGTTTTTGGTTGTTCGCGGGCTGACGGTAGAGGGCGCGAATATCTTCTAGAATCAGATAATTTACCGGTACAAGAAACAGTGTTATCAGTGTCGCGAACAATACCCCGAATCCAAGCGACACGGCCATTGGAATAAGAAATTGAGCTTGTGTGCTTTTTTCGAGAATCAACGGTGTAAGCCCGGCGAACGTTGTCAGAGATGTCAGTAGAATCGGTCGAAAGCGAGCTGTCCCTGCGATCCGTACGGCATCGGAAATCGGGGTGCCTTCGTTTCTACGCTTATTGACATAATCGACGAGCACGAGACTGTCATTTACAACGACGCCGACTAACGCGAGAATACCGAATAGACTCATCATACTCAGTGACATGTCCATAAGCATATGCCCCAGTATGGCCCCTGAAATGCCGAATGGAATTACGCTCATGACGATCAAAGGCTGTAAGTAGGACCGGAATGGGATTGCCAGCAGGGCGTAGATAGCGAAGAGCACAAGTAACAATCCACTTTTCAGAGATCCGGTCGACTCTCTTACATCTTTCGCTTCGCCCTCAAGAGAAAAGCGAATGCTTGGGTACTTCCCTAGAATCTTGCCGATGTTCTCGACCAGGTCTTTCTGTAAATCAGCCATATTCACTTTTTTCTTGTCAACATCTGCAATTATATTAGTCGTCCTGTTTCTATTGACGCGCGAGATTTCAGCATATCCGCGGCCCATTTCCACATCAGCGACATTCTCGAACGGCACTTCGACGCCTGTCTTTGTCCGTATTTTCATGGAATCGATAGTGCTTATCGATTTTCGTTCGTTTTCCGGGTATCGAATCATTACCCGGACATCGTCACGGCCTCTTTGAATTCTCTGGGCTTCCTCGCCGAAAAACGCCTGCCGCACTTGACGCCCGAGGTCTGCAGAGTTTAGTCCCAGCAACTCGGCTTCGGGTTTGATCGTTAGTCTGATCTCCGCTTTTCCGCCTTCGAAACTGTCACTGATATCGAACACCCCCTGATAGGAGCCTAAGAATGTTTTTATTTCATCGGCTGCCGACTCCAGAGCTTTGAAATTCGTCCCGGATAGTTGGATGTCAATCGCCTCGCTACGGTGCCCGATTTCAGCGCGGATACTGAGTTTCGATTCGCCGGGTAGCGGGCCGATGAGATCACGCCATTCGTTCGATATTTCACGTACTGATGCGTCAATTGTGCGTTCTTCCGGCGGGACAATTTGCATTCGGACGCGCCCGAGATGTGATTTTCCACCGCGGCCTCCCGACGAGCCGGCTGAGGACAGAATTCCGGAAACAACGCTGACGTTCGTAGTTGGATCTACGTATTTGTCGCGAATAACGCCCGCTACTTCAGTGATCCGTTGCACGTAGGAGTTTGTGACGTCGAAGTCAGTTCCTAAAGGCATTTCCAGAGTCACCGTTATGACCTCGTGTTCGACCCGCGGGAAAGGCGTCCACCCGATTCTCCCGCCAAGCGCCATGCTGAGTAGTATCGCGAGAATTCCGAGAAAGATGGCGAGAGTCACATATCGCCAGTTCAATGCATGATGTAGCGCTGGCCGGTAGAATCGGATGATGAAAGTTTCCAAGCCAGTCGCGAACCTGCTTTGAAAACGAAGCAAAAAGTTTTCTTTAGTTTCGTCACGTGGTCGCATATGTTTGAGGTGCGACGGTAGGATAAGTTTAGACTCTATCAGGGAAAACAGGAGCACTGGTATTACGACCAGCGGAATAGATTGAAATATCGGGCCACGTCGGCCGCCGAGCATCAGTAGCGGGATAAACGCAACCACGGTCGTGAGAACCCCGAATATGACGGGAACGGCTACTTCGAGACTTCCGTTGATCGCTGCTTCTTCCCCCGACTTGGATTTTTTCAAATGCGCGAAAATATTCTCGCCAGTTACGATGGCGTCATCCACTACGATACCGAGGACGAGAATAAACGCGAAAAGGCTGATTATATTGATGGTCACACCCAAAAATGGTAGCAACGCGAGGGCGCCGAGGAACGAAACCGGGATTCCTATACATACCCAGATTGCGACGGTCAACCGGAGGAACATGGCTAATAGCAAGAATACGAGTATCCCCCCCTGCGCTGCGCTTCTAACCAGGGTCTTTAATCGGCTTTTGACGATCTTCGAACGATCTCGCCAGTAGTGGAGTTTTATCCCCGCGGGGAGCGCGTTCTGTGTCTCATGTATGTACTCTTTTATCTTGTTCGCGACCGTGATAGCGTTTTGCTCTCCGACCCGGTATACGTCCAGTATCGCAGCCGGCTCGCCATTGAATCGCGTGATCATCGGGGTCTCCTCGAAGTCGTCTCTGACCAGGGCGATGTCGCCAATCCTGAGGTCGGTTCCATCTTTTCTTGAGATTATCGGGATATTGTCAAAGTCCTGTTTCGTGTACGCCTGACTCAGTGTTCGGAGAAGGATTTCGCCTCCTTTGGTTTTTATAGCGCCGGCTGGCAAATCCAAAGAAGAATTGCGAATTGCGGTAGATACTTCGGCGAAGGTTAAGTTGTATTCTTGCAGCGTCTCCTCAGAAAGTTCTATCGAAATTTCATATGGCCGGACCCCGGTTAGCTCCACTTGTGTGATTCCGGGTATGCTAAGAATATCGTCACGAACACGTTCGGCTATGATTCGGAGATCCTTCTCAGAAGCGTCGCCGGCGACAATAAGAGAAATTACTTCATGGCGTCTTTGCTCAATTGTATAGACGGGTCTCTCAATTTCGTCCGGGAAAGTTGTGATCGCGTCGACCCGGTTTTTTATGTCATCGAGAAGGTCCCGCGGTTCATAACCATTCTCAATTTCAAGGCTTACTGTTCCGATACTTTCCGCCGCAGTAGATCTGATCTCCTTGATCCCCTGTACATCCTGAATCGCTTCTTCGATTCGGACGACAACAGACTCCTCCACCTCTGCAGGTGTTGCACCACGAAATGGCACGCGCACAGTGATCACGTCCAGTTCGATGGTCGGGAACACTTCGAGTATAAGACCACCGTTAATTGCGTATAAACCGGCAACGATGATTGCGATCATCAGTAGATTCGCTGCTACGCCGTTCTTAGCAAACCATTTTATTACATTGTTAACCATAAGAAATTATAGGATTGACGATTTTCGATTGACATTGCATTGCTCGCACGTACCGGGCCCGTCTCATACTCCCAGGAGTATTCGGCTGCCGATTTTCGATTGAAAAATACCCTTCGATCTGTACTGATTCCGATGTTTGGGAGAACGAAGTGACGGCCTAAACGCTTACATCTTTCCGGATCGACGCTACAGATTGCACAGGCGTTAGAGTTCGCGCTTTAGCGCGTCTTACCCCCTAGTTCCTAACCAAAATGTCCCCAGTGTCTAGGAAACTAGGCAACGCACGTTCCCGGGCCGAGTCCTCTTAAACCTTATCGGATCTTTGTTTTTGTATTAACAGACTCAGCGGAGCGCGTCGGTCGACGCTCCTCTGAAACTTCGTCATTTTGACACACTAAAGTGTGAACTCCAACGAGCACTTCAGCATACCAGCGAATTCGTGTTACAGTGATCGCTGTTGGAGTTCGCGCTTTAGCGTGTCGTATCTAAAGTTTCCTATTATATTAACAGAGTCAGCGTCACCGGCTCGGTCGACGCTCCTACGAAACTTAAACGGTTTTGAGGCTGTTAATCGCGTTCGATTCGGATCGATCGTGCGGCTTTTGGAGTTCAAGCTTCAGCGCTATTTGTTGATTGGCAGAGGCAATCCTGCATGCGGGATTGAACTCCAAAATTCTGGCGAATTCGAAGTTTCTACCTATAATACTCACAGGCATCGCCTGTGGTCCAAGCTCCTTGAAACTTGGCGGAAATCTTCAATATTGAGAGCCCGTTTCGTATTGTAAAATGTGGGTTAAAAAGGAAACCCACTGGTGGGCTCCTCTACTACTCCCGTATTGCCTCGGCTTTCTCGGAAATATCGGCTTCAGGCGTGCCGTCGCCCGCGATTTCCACGAACATACCTTCCTTCGCGAAAGTCAGCGCGGTTGTGCATAAACGGTCCCCATCCTTAATTCCGCCTTTGACTGCCGCGCTCGTTTCATCTTTCCAGATAATCTGAATCGCCTGTTCTTCCAGCTGTCGATTCTCATTAATCAACCAGATCGTTTTTCCATCGCGTATCGATGTGATCGGCACAAGAACGATATTTTCTAGCGTTTTTCCGTAAATTTCAGCATGTACAAATAACCCCACCTTTAATGGAGCACCTGTCGTTCCTGCCTTTAAGTACGGATCTTCCACCTGAGCGATAACAAAATGCTGCCGACTCGCAGAATCGATCTCACTTTCTGATCGCATAATTTTACCTTCCCATTTATGTATCTCGCTACCGGCCGCACCCATTAAAATCACTCTAGGAAAAGGGTTGGTTCGGGATTCAATTTGACTTGCAAAAGTCTCCGGCAGGTCAATGAACGCGATTTGGCTGTTGGCTAGTGGTAATCGAACCTCGGCGACCTCAACGGAATAGATTTCAGCCAGAATCGTGCCGGGTGCAACGTATTGGCCTATATCGACACGCTTTGTGACGATCCTGCCATCGTAGGGGGCTTTGACCGAACATCGCGCCAGGTCAAGCTTTGCTTTGGAGAGGTCGGCTTCGGCCGCGCGGACCGACGCCTCCGCCGCGTCAATCAAAGGCCCAATCAGGGTTAATTCGCGTTGGCGTACTTCCATCTCCGCCTTCGCAGCATCCAGAGCAGCTTGAGCGGCAGCGAGTTGGGGTTTACGTAGAACAAGTGTTCCCGCAGTGCGGCCGGCTCCCAGTTTCTGCCAATCAGTACGGGCCTGCTCAGTGGATGCCAGTTCTTCTTCTAATTTTAATTTGCTCTGCTGTACGTTGTTCTCAGCACTCTTAATTACGGCAGAAAAATTTTCCGTTCTCACCTTTTCCTGCGCAAGATTGAGTATAGCCTCACTGACTCGTGATCTTGCCTTCTCAACCCCGATCTCGAAGTCGCGCGTATCGATACGCATCAGCTCTGCACCATTTTCAAAGAAGCTTCCGACCTTCAAATTTGGCGATACGCTTGTGACGACGCCTGATACTTCCGCCACAAGTGTACTCTTCGTGTGTGGCTGAACGACACCTTGTGCCTTGACCGTTACCTGGAAGTCCGTGCGAATGGCCGTCATGGCATCGACAACAATCACAGGTTTAGGCTTTAACTGGCGAGGCGGTTTCTTAGCGCCTGTAGCAATTTTATGCGCGACTTTCGCACTGAGCAATATAATAATAATCGGAATAATAAATTGAAGAAATCGACGCATTTTCGACGCATTCCTTAGGTTTGACCACAATTTCGTTTCGAACGGGGTTTAGTTACTGTTTGGTTCAGCGTTTGTCTGAAACTCTCCGCCCATCGCCAAGTAAAGATCGAGTCGATTTTGCAGTCGTTTCAGTTTGGTTTCGAGCAGGAGGCGTTCAGCCCCGAATTCAGACCGTTGCGATAATAGGAGCGTGGTAACGTCCGTAAGCCCTCTTACGTAGCGGTCAATAGCCAGCTGATATGCCTTGGTAGATTCGTCTAAAACGGAAGTCACCAGGTGTTCCTTTTCTCCAAGGAATCGTTCTGCGGCAGTTGCGGTTTCTAAATCCCGGCAAGCCTCCAGTACGAGCTGTGCAAGATTAGCAACCTCTTCTTTCTCCCGGGCTTTCGTTTCGTCGATCCAGGCGAGTCGGCGGCCACCTTCGAAAATCACCTGCGAAATATCACCACTTAGGGACCAGATATTTCGATTTCGATTGAAGATATCTTTGAAGTTACCCCCGCTCGTTCCACCCGTTGCGGCAAGTTTTATGCCTGGCAGCAATGCTTTTCTCCGTTCCCTAACCCGCAGGGTAGCCGCATCAATTTTTCTGAGGGCAGCGTGGATATCGGGACGCCGCTCTAACATTTCCGCCGGTAATCCGGTCGGAATTTCTTGTTTGAGAGTGGGCAATGTCTGCGAAGCCTTCAATTCTGCCGAGGGGTACCTGCCTACCAGGACTTCCAATGACCGAATCGCTGAATCCGAATTCACACGCCGCTGTGCGACGCGTTGTCGGGCGTTCGCCAGGTCGACCTTTGCGAGTCTGAGATCCAGCGCATCGCGGATCCCGTTCTCAAACTGTTCAGCGATAATATCGTGTGTCTGCAGGAAACTTGCACGTTCACGTTCAGACAGTTCAAGTTGCAGACGAGCTTCGATCGCATTGAACCATGCTTTTGCGGTATTTATCGCAAGAGATAGACGCAAGGACTGGTACAATCCGCCCTCCGCTGCGGTCTCCATCTGTGCCGCGCGAGACCGGGCACGGATCTTTCCCCAGGCGTCGAGTTCCCAATCAAATCTAAGTCCAGCGTCATAGCTCGAAGTTCTTGGATTACTGATCTGAAATCCGCTGGAGGAAGTTCGTTTTGTACGAGACGCCCCTACGTCAGCGCTCAATGTCGGGTAACGATCGGCACCGGCGTTCTTCGCGACCGCTATCGAGGCTTCCAAACTTGCGGCCGCCGCGTGTAAATCATAGTTATTCGCTAATGCTTCGATTATTAAAGATGCCAATTGATCATCGTCAAAGTCGTTGACCCACCCCTGTTGTATCGACGACGGTTTGACGATAGGCGTCTCTGGCGGTCTATCCGGGATTTTTCGCCAGACATCGATCTTCGGGGCTGGATGTCGGAAAACCGTGCAGCCAGTCAACGAGACGCAGACGACTATCCAAACCGCTTTTGGAATGATTTTGTTCACTCTATCAGCTTTCCTGCGTTTTTATGCCGTTCAACACGAACCAGATCAGTTGATCGATCATTGCTTCCGAATCTATTGGCACGCCTAGAAAAGTCTCGACGTTGTCCATTGTATGGAGAGTGCCGCACATTGAAGATATAAGAAACTGGAATCGCCATTGAACTTCCAATGGTGGTATATGCGGCAACGCCTTCTGAAAGGCGTCCCCAAATACGCGGCGCGTGTCGCTAAATAGCTCTTTTTTCAGCCGTTCCTTCAGTTCCTGTTTTTCAGAGAACGCTCGTATAAGCATCTTAGGTGGCTGTGTGTTATCACCGAGTCTCCCCGATAACGGCTCCAGAAAAGCACGGACAATCCCCTCAACCGTCGGATTCTCCGGAGCCCTCCCGGATATATGTCGCTGCAGTCGATCGAATCGGTCTTTCTCAATCTCTGAAAACCTCCGTTTTAAAACCTCAATAAACAAGGATTCCTTGTCCCCAAAATAGTAATTAACCGCCGAAATATTCACCCCAGCAGCCTCGATTATTCGGCGCACCGGTGTTGCGGAATACCCGTCAGCTGCGAACAGTTTTTCCGCAACGTCCAATATTTTTCCTCGAGTTTCTTTCATATTCACCTAAAATAGTACTTAAACAAACATTTGTTTGAAATATATATCGAAGCAGGTCGGCGTCAATGATTTTTTTCGAAATGGACTCGGGGTGCAATGAGAGAAGCGGAAGATTTGGGGAGGAAACAGACGTATCAGCTCGCTTATTTGTGTCAACAAATCTCACTAATCCAGCCGCCGCGTCTTATGGTGATGCGGTTACAACGCGACACATGTCAACTCCACTAACTTCATTGATACAGCCTGATCTCAATGTCATTAAGTTAACGAATTGTATATGTTCGGGGCTGTCTGAGTTCACGCTTAAGCGTTATCAAAACGTTGTACCACGAGTGTGGCGTTTGTACCGCCGAAACCGAAACTGTTCGACATTACCGTACTTAACTCAGCGTTATCAATACGCTCGCGTACGATTTTTACACCATCGGCGCCGGGATCCAGTTCAGTGATGTGCGCGGAAGCGCAGACGAAGTTGTGCGCCATCATTAATAAGCAGTAAATCATTTCGTGAGCACCGGCGCCTCCCAGGGAGTGACCTGTTAGCGATTTGGTTGAACTGACATACGGCGAATCATCGCCGAAGACAGTTTTGATCGCCTCGAGTTCGCGTATGTCACCGATTGGCGTACTCGTCCCGTGAGTGTTGAGGTAATCAATTTTGCGGCCACTTTCCAAAGTTGACAGGGCTGTTCGCATACATCGAACTGCGCCTTCGCCGGATGGTTGCACCATGTCGAAGCCATCCGAAGTCGCACCATACCCCACGACCTCACCGTATATTTTCGCGCCGCGGTTGACGGCGTGGTCGAGTTCCTCCAAAACGATCGTCCCGCCACCACCTGACGCGACAAAACCATCGCGGGTCACATCATAGGCGCGGGAGGCAGTTTCCGGTGTATCATTGTACTTAGACGATAGAGCGCCCATCGCATCGAAGGGCAGGGTCGTAGTCCAGTGCAGCGATTCCCCGCCGCCAACAAACATTATGTCCTGTCGCCCGTCGCGAACTAGCTCGTACCCGTTGCCGATACAGTGTGCGCTGGTCGCACATGCCGAGCTTATTGTATAGCTGACGCCTAAAATCTTGAAACCGGTCCCCAAACATGCCGAATTTGTGCTCGACATTGTTCTCGGAACCATATACGGACCTACTTTACGAATCCCTCTGGACCGCAGAATATCGGCCATTTGAACGACGTGCTCAGTCGACGCCGCCCCGGAACCACAAATTAAACCTGTGCGCGCATTCGATACATTATCCGGCGGTAATCCTGAATCAGCGACTGCTTGCTGCATCGCGACGTAATTGAAGGCCGCACCATCGCTCATAAATCGTTTGATCTTCCGATCGATTAGCTCACTAACATCCAATTTTATGGATCCGTGAACGTTCGACCGAAACCCGAGTTCCGCGTATTCCTCGGAAAACTCGATTCCAGATTTGCCGTTTCGTAGCGACGTTAATACTTCTTCTTTGCTATTTCCGATGCTGCTAACAATACCGAGCCCGGTTATCACTACTCGTCTCATTATCATAACCTTAAATAGTTTATCGTTTTGGTTCCTGGTGAATTACTACCCGACTTCCAAGCAGTAATCATACGTATGTAATAAAAATTCGTGTAACGTCTATGTGGTATTACACTCGGAAGATTATGCTTTGTGGTCAGTATTGTTTTCGACGAACAGGCCGACTTTAAGATCTCTCGCCTGGTATATCTCTTGTCCGTCAACCTTCATAATTCCGTCCGCAACACCTAAATACAGTTTCCGTTTCATCAACCGCTTAATGTGAACCTCGTATGTGACAAGGATGTTATCAGGGGTGACTTGTTCGCCGTACTTTACCATTCCGACCCCGAGGGCTCGACCGCGACCCGGCCCGCCAACCCACGCGAGATAAAAACCGATTAACTGCCACATCGCGTCAAGACCCAAACAACCAGGCATCACTGGGTCGTCCTGAAAATGGCAGTCAAAAAACCATAGCGTCGGAGTCACATCAAACTCCGCTACGACTATGCCTTTTCCGTGTTTGCCCCCCGTCGCGTTGATATTAATGATTCTGTCGAACATTAACAATGGCGGTAGAGGTAGCTGCGCGTTGCCGGGACCAAAAAGGTTTCCTCGACCGCATTCAATAAGATCTTCAAGTGTAAAACTATCTTTAGCTAACATGAATCAATGACCTTAAGATCTGGGGTTGTGATCGAGATGAAATAAATACTGGTTCTATACCGAACGTCTTCATCCCGCATGCGGGACGAAATATTGTTTCCACCGCGGCGGATTTCGCTAGGCTCAACATAAATCTTAGGTAATGAAATCAAAGTCGTCCAAAAATTGTACTGCCTACAGTATATTTTAGAATATAGAGATTCTATATTCAAATAAAACATCGTCAATGAGAAAATTACGAAAACATGAACTCCCTACACGGTTCTCGGGAACTACTGCCGCGATGTCGCGATCATAGGTTACTGTCCTGACCAGATCAATCGCTCGTGCCGATACCCTGTGTCGGTTGACTTTGAGCATGCCAACATTAACGTATTATACCCAACGTACTCAGGTTTTCGAAATATTGTTCGGAATCCCTTGGGTATTTGATCTAAAGCCGTCAAAAATTCAACTGCTCGCAGTTTAAAATCCGAATCTGGAGCTAACCCCATGAGCAATAACGCGACGACCACAAGTACCGATATCTTCGAGGACGCAATAAAGCGGCTTGATGATGCCTTCAGGTACGCGAATATAGACGAAGAAGCACTCGAATTACTTAAACATCCCAAAATAATTATTCAAGTTGCGGTTCCCGTAAGGATGGATGACGGTACGCTTCGTGTTTTCGACGGATACCGCGTACGGCATGACGATACCCGCGGCCCGGGGAAGGGCGGTATAAGATTTCACCCCCAGGTCAATCTGAGCGAAGTCAAAGCGTTGGCGTTTTGGATGACGTGTAAGTGTGCCGTGGTCGGAATCCCTTACGGGGGGGCGAAAGGCGGAGTGATTGTTAATCCGAAGGAATTGTCGCGCCTCGAACTCGAGCGCTTGAGTCGCGGGTTCATTAGAGAGATCGCAGATTTTATCGGTCCCGAGAAAGACGTCCCCGCGCCCGATGTTTATACGAATGCAATGATAATGGGCTGGATGATGGACGAGTACTCGGACATCGTCCGGCAACGCACACCAGCCGTCATAACCGGTAAGCCAATACCGCTCGGCGGAAGTCTTGGCCGCGATGATGCGACTGGCCGAGGGGCCTATTATTGCCTGAAGGAACTTGAAATTAAACGTGGCTGGAACCCTTCAGACATCCGGATTGCGGTTCAGGGATTCGGTAACGCCGGTCAACATGTTGCGCGTCTTCTTCATGATGACGGCTACAAAGTCGTAGCCGTCAGCGATTCGCGCGGCGGAATCTATAGCGAAGAAGGTTTTGACATACCCAGTTTAATTAAGATTAAGAATGAGAGCCTTCACCTCAAGGCCGTATATTGTCACGAGTCAGTTTGCGAGGCGGTCAATGCTGAGTCAGTGACTAACGAAGCGCTATTGGAACTTGACGTGGATATATTGATACCAGCGGCGCTTGAGAATCAGATCACAGTTGAAAATGCCGATCGGATTAAGGCACCCGTTATCGTCGAAGTCGCGAACGGGCCGACGACGAGCGGTGCAGACCAGATATTAAAGTCGAAAAATACACTTATCATTCCGGACATCCTCGCAAATGCTGGTGGCGTGACTGTGAGTTATTTCGAGTGGGTCCAGAATAAGGCGGGATACTATTGGTCAGTCGAAGAAGTCCATTCGAAACTTCAAACGATCATGTCCCGGGAGTTCAATGCGGTGTACGATCTCATGGGGAAGCACGGAATCGACATGCGAACCGCGGGATACGCCCACGCACTTACCCGAATCGGGGCGGCTATAGCAGCCCAGGGAACCAAGAGTTACTTCACCGAAAAAAACTGATTCAAGGAGTGCATCCAGCGAAACCTTCGGCGGATTTTGTTCATAATCGTAATCCCTTTCCAAATTTCACCTCGAAGAACCAGAACGATTACGATTACGAGTAAGAGCAAGATTACGAATCGGAATGTTCGCTTATTTTAATCCTCGTTGTGGAACTATTTATGGAGTTTTCCAACCCTGTCCAATACAATCGCCGATCGGCGATTTTCTTAATCCTCTGCATACTCATTTCCAGTGGGGTAACCGACACGCTAGCGGGCGAAGTATTAACTAAGCCGACCGAATGCTTAGTGTGTGGTCAGATGCATACCGCCGGGGATTTTCAGGTATCCTATAAGGGAATGGAGATCCCTCTGTGTTCAGAAGGATGCCAAACTCATTATGAGGAAGCGCGCGCGAACGGCGCTCTGGACCCCATAACAGCGAAATTAGAACCGCGCTCCGCACTCTTTCAGGCTGACTCGAATTCAAATCCGGCGTTAAGACAACACTTTCTCTTTATCGCGTATTACGTCGTCATCGGTTTGATATTCGGTGGTGGTGCCGCCTACGTCGCCGTCCAGAAAGGCGCGGACGCATGGTCATGGTTTCTCGCTGGATTATGCCTGAATGTCCTCGGTTTTCTGCTAATTATGATGAAGCCGGCCGCGAAAGTACAATTCAGTTCGAAAGGGTTAAGTAAGGTGCCGGTTACACAAGATGAAAGTAGGTGTCCAAGCTGCGGGCATTCGAATCACCCCTCTGCAAAGAAGTGCAGCGAATGCGCAGTCGCTCTTACTCCGACCACAGTCTCGGAAGTTGAATCGTCCGGTATTCGAAAGGAACACGCATAAATGGGCATGGCGATCTTTGACAAGATAAAGAGTTCCGTTGATACAATCCTGGAACTCGGGAATATGCCGAGTCCGCGTCCGGAATTGAAAGAGTACAACGAATCGAATGTGAAGAATATGTATATCATCGGCGATCTCGCAGGTGCGCCGGTGATAAAAATGGCGATGGAACAGGGATTTAATGTGATTCAGCACATTTCATCCTTACCCGACGCAAAGAGCAACTTAGCGGACGTTTACGACGTTATCATAATCGGTGCCGGCGCAAGCGGGTTAAACGCTGCACTCGAAGCGACGGAAAGCGGTCTTTCTCATTTAGTCCTGGAAAAGGGGAAGATGGCAAACACGATCGAGAACTTCCCTGAGAAAAAGTGGGTTTATGCAGAGCCTGACACGCTCCCGCCTAAGGGAAAACTTTGGTTAGACGGAGCCCAGAAGGAAGATCTTATCCAGCGGTGGCAGCAGATCGTCGAAGATAACGGGCTTGACGTCCGTATTGACGAAGGAGTGGACGCTATATCGAAAAGCGCCAACGGCGATTTCGAAGTAAAGTCGGTAAAATCCACGTACAAAGCGAAGCGCGTAATTCTGGCAATCGGGCAGCGCGGGAATCCTCGTAAATTGGGGGTTACGGGCGAAGATCTTACATCCGTTTACCACCGGCTCTATTCCCCCCGGCATTATCATGATGAGAATATTGTCGTCGTTGGCGGCGGCAATAGCGCAATCGAGGCCGCACTGACACTGTCCGAGCAGAACAAAGTGGTCCTATCGTATCGGGGGGATCAGTTTTCGCGGATATTCAAGGATAACGAGCGAAAGCTAAATGAAGCGACCGAATCCGGTCGTATCCAAACGATTTTGAACTCTAACGTGAAAGAGTTTAAGGACGGCAGTTACACCCTGGAATCAACCGCGTCTGACGGAACCACTTCGAGCGAGGACCTCCCCTACGACCACGCGTTTGTTCTGGTCGGTGCCGAGCTACCGCTCAAGTTCCTGCGTTCCGCAGGTATTAGAATGGAGAATGAGTGGAACGGTAATTTCTGGTCTGCGATGGGCGTGACGGCGTTGTTGCTTGTTTTTCTTGCTCTATACGGACCGGATGCGAGAATGCAAAATCTCGCAGTATTGCCGAAATGGCTTGCGGGCATAGCTTCGATCGCGACGATCGGCGGGCTGGTAGTGATGGGCGTGAAAGGGAATCGTTACGCTTGGCTCGGATTTTCTTTTTTCGTTTGTTACGGGATTTACGGATGCAAGATGGGCTATGGCTCTGAATTCTGGCCATTTCGCGGATGGGGCTACGGATTGTTATCTTTCTTCGGCCGGCCGTGGACGTTTTGGTACACCGTCCTTTATACGGTTTTGATGACCGTATTCGGAATCAAGGCGATGAAGCGCTGGGGCATAGATAAGAAGGACAAATTCCAGATCGCCCGGTACATATCGCTAATCTCTTTCCAATGGTTCTTTTTCTTCATTTTACCTGAGTTTCTCTTTCAGTGGGCGGTAGAATACCAGTGGATCGGCACCGGACTTTCCGCGGATCCTACTTTTACGGGGCAGCCATGGCGGGCTTATGGAATTGTCTATGCCTGGCCGTTGTTCTTCTATACTTTTTTCTTCGATCCCCACACGATTTGGGTTATTTGGGGCGTGGTTCTCACATTTCTACTGATTCCGATTCTGGCTTTTTTCCATGGCAAACGGTACTGCTCCTGGATCTGTGGCTGCGGTGGGCTCGCGGAGACTTTGGGCGATCGCTGGCGGCATCTGGCACCCAAGGGCGTCAATGCCGTGAAGTGGGAGAAGATGAATAAGTATGTCTTGATAGCGGCCTTCGTGATCACCGGAGCTATGCTGTTGAAGGACGTATTCTCCTTTCTCCAGGAGCCCGCAAAAACGTCGGTAACAGTTTACAAGATTCTAGTCGATGTGTGGTTAGTCGGAATCCTTCCCGTAACATTATATCCGTTTCTCGGGGGTAAGGTATGGTGCCGGTATTGGTGTCCATTGGCGAAACTGATGGGGATTTACTCCAATGCGACTCGCGGGAAATTTAAAATCACCGCGAATGACAAATGTATTGGCTGCTCCGAATGCACCAGGAATTGTCAGGTCGGTATCAACGTTATGGATTTCGCCCTGAAACAGAATGTGTTATCGAATCAAACAACCTCGTGTATCGGGTGCGGAATTTGCGTGTCAGCGTGTCCGATGGACGTTTTGAAGTTCGGCGATCCGGAGGAGAAAAGTTCGGAAGCCGCGGCATCGGCTTGCTGTGGTGGCGGGAATTGTTAGCGGAATTTTTGCACCCTATTCCGTTGCGAAACTCGCGACCTTGGGGTTATGAAATGCCGGTCGAAGCGCCCGTTGGAGTTCACGCTTCAGCGTGTGTTTTTGAGGAAATCCCATCGGTTGATCGATGACACATCCCGCGACCTTGGGGTTATGAAATGCCGGTCGAAGCGCCCGCTGGAGTTCACGCTTCAGCGTGTGTTTCCGAGGTAATCCCATCGATTGATCGATGACCCATCCCGCGACCTTGGGGTTATGAAATGCCGGTCGAAGCGCCCGTTGGAGTTCACGCTTCAGCGTGTGTTTTTCATATTCAAGTTTTTTTTAATGTAGACGCAAAGAGAAAAGACTCACACTAAAGTGCGAACTCCAACAGCGATATCGCCAATAGAAGCGCCCGTTGGAGTTCACGCTTTAGCGTGTGTTTTGAATTATTCGAAACGCTTTAGATCCGAGCAATTATGTATAATTGGCGACAAATGTCTTCAAAACAACGTGAAGATGTGTTGCGGATGCGCAAAATCAACCGGGTGCCGTGGCATAGCCCGCCACACCGCGATGGCGACAGTACGCGCTTTCATATAACGGCTGCTTGCTATCGACATCAGCCGGTTATCGGTTTTGATCGCGCTCGAATGTCGAATTTCGAATCGGTGCTGTTGGAAAAAGTTGACGCTTCTGCTGATAGGATCATGGCGTGGGTGGTACTACCGAACCACTATCATATCCTGATTCGAACCGATAATATCAAGAGTTTCTTGCATCAACTTGGCCGATTTCACGGGAGTATGTCATATAGCTGGAACGGCGAAGAGAACCGGCGTGGCCGTAAAGTATGGTGCAATGCGTTGGAGCATGCGATCAAGACTGATCGCCACTTTTGGGCGACCCTAAATTATATTCATCACAATCCCGTTCGGCACGGATATGTAGATAAATGGCAAGACTGGCCGTTCAGCAGCGCGCTGAAATATCTCGAGTCAGTCGGAAGGAAACGGGCAAAGGAGGTTTGGAAGGAATTTCCCATCCGTGAATACGGAAAGGATTGGGATCCACCGGGAATTTAGAATTCGCGTCCTGCTGCTAGTAGACGCAAAGAGAAAAGACTCACACTAAAGTGCGAACTCCAACAGCGATATCGCCAATAGAAGCGCCCGTTGGAGTTCACGCTTCAGCGTGTGTTTCCGAGGTAATCCCATCGATTGCCCGGTGGCACATCCCGCGACCTTGGGGTTCTGAAATGCCGGTCGAAGCGCCCGTTGGAGTTCACGCTTCAGCGTGTGTTTTCGAGGTATACTGCTTGCAGCATAATTACGAAACCACGAGATTTAACCAGAACCTTTAGGAAAACTATGAGAAAGTCGATATTCACTGCATTTAGCCTGGCGGCTATTTCTATACCGATTCTAACATCATCACTCTTCGCCTTCAATCAATCACACGCCCTGTTTGATGAGGTCCTTTCGACACACGTAAAGGACGGGAAAGTTGATTATAAGGCATTGACGGCGGACGCGGCTAAATTCCAGCAATATCTGGAGGCACTCGCCAGTGTAACGTCGGAGGAACTGGATTCCTGGAGTAAGGAACAAAAACTGGCATACTGGATCAATGCGTACAATGCGTATACTATCAAGGCAATCGTTGACGCCTATCCGGTTAAAAGCATTAAGAAAATCCCGGGAGTCTGGAAGAGAACGAAGCGGAAAGCGGGGGGCATAGAGATTACCTTAGACGACATAGAACACAAGGTGCTACGGGCAGAACTTAAGGAACCACGGATTCATTTCGCGATCAATTGCGCGTCAATCGGTTGTCCCAGACTGAGCGATCGAGCGTATAAAGCAGAAGGGTTATACGAGCAACTGGATGCCAGCGCGAAAGCGATGTTCAAGAACCGGGAGCAGTTCCGAATTAACTATCAAAAGATGGAACTGCACCTGTCAAAAATATTAAAATGGTTCGGCGAAGATTTTAACGGGTATTCCGGCGTAACGAATTACAGGAAAAATAACGGTATTATCTCGTTTATCGTTAACTACCTTCCGAAAGCCAAACAAAATTTCATCACTTCCAACGACCTAAAGATAAAATGGTTGGATTACGACTGGAATCTAAATGACTTATAACAGTAAAGGAGCCCGAACACGATTATGAAACACTTAGAAAGTTTAAATGATCTTGATGATGCGATTGCCCAGTCGTCAGAAAAGCCGGTATTCTTATTCAAACACAGCACGCGCTGTCCCGTCAGCGTGGCAGCCGACCAGGAGTATCTAACCTTTGTTGACGATCACGCCGACAATGCCGACGTAATTTTTACCCATTTGGATCTGTTGCAGCATCGCGACGTGTCTGACGCCATAACCGAAAGATTATCGGTGCAACACCAATCGCCGCAGGCGATACTGGTTATCGACGGCGAAGCGAAGTGGCATAAATCTCACGGGAATATCAACCAGGCGTCGTTAACTGCAGCGTTAACGGCGGATGCCGACGCATAACGACCTTAATACTAAAAAAAACATCGAATATCGAACAAGGAATCTGGAATGACGAAGTAAAAAGATTTAGAATTCGACGTTCCTTGTTCGATATTCGATATTTTTTAATTTTCGTTCAGTGTAGTTTTGTTTTGAAATTGAAAAACAATCTGCCAATATTATATTACCCATATGAAAACAACAATCGATATTGCTAACAATATTATGGTCCGATCAAAGAAGCTTTCTCGGCGTCAGAAGGTCACCTTTAAGGCCTTGGTGGAAGAGGGCCTTGAGCTGGTCTTAGAAAAACGCACTGCGAAGGGAAAATACAAGGCGCAGCCAGTAACGTTTGCGGGAGCGGGTCTGAGCGGCGAGTATAAGAAAGCTTCATGGGAGAAAATCAGAGAATTGGCCTATGGAGATCGGGGCGGATGATCGCGGTGGATACGAATATACTCGTATATGCTCACCGGGAAGACTCAGAGTGGCACAAGGAGGCTTTGTCGGCATTGATTGAATTGTCTGAGGGAACCCAGCGTTGGGCGATTCCATGGCCATGTATTCATGAGTTCGTTGCGATCACTACGCATCCAGCGATTTACTCACCACCGAGTCCTCTTGAGACTGCGCTAGCGGCGATCGATAATTGGCTGAATTCCCCCACCTGCCATCCGATTGCCGAAGGCCCCGATTACTTCTCATTATTGACGGATTTATCGAAATCGGCGAAGACAAAAGGGCCGATGATCCATGATATTCGGATCGCGGCGATTTGCTTGCACAATGGTGTCAAGGAACTTTGGACTGCCGACCGGGACTTTTCGCGCTGCAAAGAGCTGAAGACGCTAAATCCTCTTATTGCCGCTATTTGATCCATTCACGTATGCGGCCCATGGTTCGAAACTAACCGGAATCTTGAATCGAGGAAGGACTTCTTCTAATGCCTGGCGGATCTCATGCTCGGTAAGGGTTGCAGTTTTATTCACTTCAACGAAGGCTCTCGGTCGGAATCCGAACTCGCTATTGACCGCCGGTACTACCGCTGCCTTTTCGATTCCATCGATGGCCAGTAGCACTGTCTCTATTTCTTCCGGATAAATATTCTCGCCGCCGGATATGAACATTCTATCCTTGCGCCCGAGAATATGCAGATACTCCTCGTCATCGAGGTACCCAAGGTCACCGGTGTGATACCACCCATCTTCGCTAACTACCGGTTCAACTTCGCCGTCGACAACGTAGCCCACGCACAATGTCTGTCCGTTTACCAGTATCTCACCGTCGTCAGCGATTTTGATAGTCCGATACGTCAATATCTTACCCGCTGTTGATAGCCGCTCGACCGTATCGCCGATCTCCGTCGACGTAATTTGAGAACACATTTCGGTCGATCCGTACGTTGTTGTTATCGGCAGTTTAATCGAGTGCGCGTCTGCAATCAGATTCCCGGGTATTATATCTCCACCGAGTAAAATGGTCTTGATACCGGGCAGGGTTTCTCCGCTGGCGCCGTGTGCCAGTAACCTTCTTAGTTGCGTCGGAACTAGAGAAAGCCGGGAGATCTTGAATTCGATCAAAGTTGAAAGACAGATTGGTGAATTTTCCGCGATCACACAGGTTGCGCCAGCCAGTATGCAGCGGTAAAGGATCGCTAAGCCGCCGATATGATAGATTGGTAGCGAAAGCAGCCATCGATCACCTGGCACTAACCGACTGTTTTGGTTCGATCCTAACGCGCTGTGCCAATGGTTTCCGAAACTGTGTTGTACGGCTTTAGGAGCGCCAGTCGAACCTGACGTAAGGAGTATAGTTGCCAGCTGATCGCTATCAATGGCAATCTCGTCCTCAGCCTGCTCGGTGTGCTCTGCAGCATCATTCTCGTCTACAATCGAATCGATTTGAGTGACGGGACATGGTAAGTTGGAGTCGTTGTGCCGACTGGCATGATTTCGGCTTGTTATACTGCAGGCAGTATGTTTTTCGGAAGACTTTAAAGTCTCACCTAAGGGATTTCGAACGATAATTCGAAAACTCGAAGACGATGAGTATACAAGCAACCCGCATTTCAGTCGACTTGAGACATCAATGAGAACGGAGGTTGGTTCTCGTACGCTTATCGGGCATGCAATCGCGCCCAATCGAATGATTGATAGGAGAGCGATACATGCATCCGCTGAATTCGGCAGGTAAACAGCCACTCTATCTCTGATTCGCACGCCGCACGCCGCTAGCTTTCGCGACGACGACGACACGACGGCGTCTAGCTCCCTATAACTGTATGAACGTCCCCCCGCTACTAACGCGGTTGCTGATGGCTGACGTATTGCATTATGTCGTAGTGGACAGAGGATATTGTTTTCAAGAGACTTAAGCATGAGCGATGAATAATAGTTATTTGTTCGTACTGCTTCCAGTATAGTATACCGTACTCCATCGGGTTTATCGCCTCTTGAACGCATGGACCGCGAAAGATATAGTAGCGCCAAAATAATCGCGTTGGGTTCACCGTTTAATCCCACCAGTGGGTTTAATTCCCCGTTCTGCTGTCCAGCACGAACCCGCCTGTGCGGGAACCCCTTCAACCTCTAAATCTTGAGTAATTTGACTGAGATTTTCACCATGAAGGACATGAAGAGCATGAAGTAAAGACTTTATATATTTTCCCCTTCATGCTCTTCATGTCCTTCATGGTTGTAAAGCATTATTCGGTTGGCAGATCGCTCTTACGAAACTTGGCGGAAATCTCCGATACTGTGAGCCCGTTTCGTATTGTAAAATGTGGGTTAAAAAGGAAACCGACTGGTCGGCTTTTATGAAACAAGTTGAACGTCTTAACCTTGTCGCGCTCATCATACTGATATTCGGCTTCAGCCAAATGATCGGATACGTATTGGACATCCCGCCGCTTCGAGGCATCGGCGCGGCGTCGACGATCGCGCCATTTCCGAGGGTATTCTCCGATGCGGACGGCATCGAGACGTTCGCCTTGAATTTTATTCTGGAATACCGTGATTCAGGCGGCAATCCGAAAAGACTCGGAATTACTCCGGAGATTTACTCCAGACTGGAGGGGCCGTATAACCGTCGTAACGTGTACGGTGCGGCCCTGTCATACGGCCCCACTCCTCGATTTCCCCAGCGCCTATTCAATCAGGTGTTCGAGTACGCTTTCGTCGAGCCTGGTCCTTTACGGGCAGAATTCGGAATCCCCCAAGGTGCAACAGATTTCCAGTTACTTGTGACTTCAAAGACCAAAGGACGACCGGATCACTGGCGTTTACCGAAAGAACCCACCAGTGGGAATCCTCTCAACTGATTCAGGGTACGTGGAGCCTTTTTTAACTTACATTTCACGAGGAACAATTGCCTGAGTCGGCTCGGTGTCGTCGGTTAATACCAAATGTCACTAAGTTAAGGAAATGAGGCGAGTTCAGGACGCATGTTGGAGTTCACGCTTCAGCGTGGTCCTTAAATTCCTAAAAAGAAACACCACGCTGAAGCGTGAACTCCAACGGCCCCGAACACATACAAATCCTTAACTTAGTGACATTGCGGTTAATGCATAACGATATCCTTTTCAGGTTTATTGTTTCTAGCAAATTCCGATAGAATAAGATCGAAAATCGTCCCGTATCAACGGGATCCCGCCTTATGCGGGGCAAACCTGTCCGGCGAACCTATACCGCAAGCGGTACAATTTTTGGAGGACTTGCAAGTAACCGCGTATAGGATGCCGAACGATATATTTTAGCCACCCGGGCGACGCCTCCCTTGAAACTTGGCGGAAATCTTCGACATTGAGAGCCCGTTTCGCATTGTAAAATGTGGGTTAAAAAGAAAACCCACTGGTGGGCTGGTCGAAAACTCAAAGGCGTTTAGTATAAAAAAGTGAAGACGGATCGAAATTAATGAAACTAACCGCTACCAAAGATATATCACCATACCAATTCGCTGTTTTCCGAATCATTTTCGGCCTGTATCTCACGGTTCACTTCGCCAATTTACTACCGTACGGAACAGAGTTATTCAGTTATGACGGTGTTATCTCAGACCCGCGCTTGAATCCCTTACACGGGATCTTCCTGAATCCGTTGGTTTCCTTCGGTAGCCCGTTCTCGATAAAATGGTTCCTGGGTATTTCAATATTACTCTCCACGCTGTTCACTCTCGGTATTTGCCGACGCCCGGTGTCCTTGATGTTGTGGTTCGTATGGGCATGCCTGTTCAATCGTAATAATTTGATAAGCAATCCGGGGATCCCGTATGTCGGACTAATCCTCGTGATGTGCGCGGTGATACCGTCCGGCGACGAGCTGAGTATAAATCCGTTCACCAGACGCCGGAACCGAGGCACTGACGATAAATGGTTTTTCCCCGGGTACGTCTATTGGGGCGCATGGATTCTGCTGGCTGCCGGATACACCTTCAGCGGTATTATTAAACTGCAAAGTCCGAGTTGGGAAAACGGCGAAGCGATTCGCATGCTCCTCGAGAATCCGTTAGCGCGTCCGAGCTTCCTGAGGGACTTGTTCCTGGAATCTCCTGAGATTCTCCTGAAAGCTATGACGTGGGGGGCGCTCGGCATTGAGATTGTTTTTGTATTCGCCAGTTTTCATCGGTTAACTCGATTGTGGGCGTGGCTGCTCATGATTGGTATGCATCTCGGGATCGTCATGCTCGTTGACTTCGCTGATCTGACCTTGGGTATGTTGATGATTCACTTTTTCGTCCTCGACCCCGACTGGTTCAGGAGTCCCCGCAAATTGGCAGGTAAGAAAAACATCGTTTTCTTCGATGGCGTCTGCCATTTCTGCAATAAGACCATCAAATTCCTCGTGAAGGAAGATCGTAGCCGGATGCTGTATTACTCGTCGCTTCAGGGAGAAACGTTTCAGTCGCTTGGCAACGGTGAACTCGACCCGAACTGGCTGAAAAGCATCGTTTTTTTTGAAGCCGCCGGGGAGACGGACCAACGAATGCACACGGGCTCCTCGGCAGTCGCCCGATTACTTATATGCATGGGCGGATTCTGGCAGATCGTGGGCAGGTTTCTGTGGGCAATACCCGGTCCGGTTCGCGATTTCGGATACGAGTTCATCGCGTCCCGTCGTTACAAATGGTTCGGTAAATACGACGAGGTCTGCGCGATCCCCGATCCCAGTGAGCGCGAGCGGTTTATTTGAGCAGAGATTAGGGCCCGCAGCAGAATACTGGCGAATTATTCAGGTTAAACCCTTGAATGTATGATAATCTGATTATATGATATATTATTATGGAAAAAACAATTACAGTTACGGATGCAGCGAGAAATTTCGCTGATATCATTAATCGCACCTATTATTCGCACGCAACTACAACACTCCTCAAATCTGGAGAGCCGGTGGCAAGAATTGTTCCGGTCGCACCGGCTAAATGTCTTGCACGTGATTTGTCTCGTTATTTAGCAGAAATTCCACATCTGACCAAAAAAGAAGCGTCAGATTTCGAACGCGATTTGGCTATATCCTCCGGCAATCTAGCGACGACGGCAAGTAAATGGGATTAGTACTGGATACTTCGATCATTATTGGTGCCGAGAGGAAAAAACTGGACTTACTACGTTTACTGCAAGAGCAACCGGTCACGGAAACCGTCATGATTTCAGTCGTCACGGCCTCAGAGTTATTACATGGTTGTGAGCGAGCTTCTGATAAGACTATTCGAAAGAAACGTGCTGCTTTTGTGGAAGCAATCCTGGAGCAGATTCCCATTATCGAATTCAAACTGGAAGAAGCACGTCGACACGCGGAACTATGGGCGAAGTTGGAGAGCAGAGGTATTCGGATTGGGGCATACGATATGATAATAGCCGCCACATGTTTGAGTGCTAACGCGAAATTGGCAACGTTAAACCGTGCAGAATTTTCTCGCGTGGATGGCCTCAATCTCATGAAGACCGACCCCTACCTTCTTTAAATTGGGAGGAGAGTCGACATCGAAAGCCTCTCTTATTGATAGGCCACGCCAAGTAGGCAAGGCCTTTATCGTGCGACAGTTAGAGAACGACTGGGCTTCTGCGGGTTGGATAACTTTATTCTATACGGAAAGTCACGGAGTTTTCGACCAGGCGTTCTACTGGTAAGCAGAATGCCGGTTGAAAATATACCGTTCGGAGTCTCTTACGCAATCATTTTGAAGTCGTCTCTCTCCGCACGAGCGGAGTCTCTGTCATCTGAATCGTATTCTCGGAGTCCGCTTATGCGGGACGGGTAATATCAATGTCACTAAGTTTAGGATTTGTATGTGTTCGGGGCCGTTGGAGTTCACGCTTCAGCGTGGTATTTCTTTTTAGAAACCTAAGAACCACGCTGAGGTGTGAACTCCAACATGCGCCCTGAACTCACCTCATTTCCTTAACTTAGTGACATTGCGGGTAATCCGGACTAAAAATTGTACCGCTTGCGGTATCATTTTCCGGGCGCGTCGATCGCATTTCGTACGGCGGGCAATAGCTCAGCGCTGCCGTACGGCTTTGCCAGCAGTTGGACGATACCTGCGCCTTCGGCCTTCGCCCGAATGTCGTCTGTCGCAAGCCCGGTAGCGGCGATTATTTTGACTTTAGCATTAAGCTTCCGCAGTGCGTGAGACAGTGTTATACCGTCCATGCCGGGCATCGTTATATCAACGACGACCACCGCGATTTCAGCCATTCGACTCTCGTATATTTCCAATGCCGTAGCCCCGTCTCCCGCCGACACAACCGCATAACCCAGGTCTGTGAGTAAATCGTCGATGATCTCAAGAACGAACGGCTCGTCATCCACTATCATTATCAGTTCTCCGCTGCTCGTCGATGATGCGGTTTGCGGAACGGGAGGAATTACCAGCCCGGCGTCCAGGGTAATGGGGAGAAAGACCTTAAAAGTGGAGCCAGCGTCGGGTTCCGAGTAAACGTTGATGAATCCACCCCGGTTTCGGGCAATGCCGATGCAGGTGGATAGCCCGAGACCGGTCCCCTGGCCAACGTCTTTGGTCGTAAAAAACGGATCGAAAATCTTGTCGCGCACGGCTGCGGAAATACCAACCCCGGTATCACGTACTTCAAGGATCAAATATTGTCCGGGATCTGCCCGCTTCTCAGTCTTACAATAGGAGGCGTCCAAATAGACTGTGCTGGCACCCACGAAAAGTGTGCCGCCTTCCGGCATGGCGTCGCGAGCGTTTATACACAAGTTCAACATAATCTGATGGAACTGGGACGGATCGAAGATGATTGCCGGCAGGTCTGGTCCGATCTCTGTATCGATCCTGATGGTGCTGGGGAACGTCTCACGCAAGAGGAGAAGTACATCGTCAAGGGCCTCATTCGGCGACAAGGAGATTCTTTTACTGGGCCGATCTCCTGAATAAGTCAGAACCTTCTGGACGATCTCTTTACCTCGCTCGGTATTCGTACGAATAACGGTTGTCAGTTTTCGAGCCCGTGCGCTGAATTGCTCTTTTTCCATCAGTTCAGTTGCCACTAATATTGGCAGAAGAATGTTATTCAGGTCGTGGGCGATGCCCCCGGCTAAGACTCCCAGGCTATCCAGTCGCTGGGCATGAAGGAATTGGGCTTCGAGGTGCTTTTTATCAGTTATATCAGTCGAGATGGCGAGAATGCGAACTGGTTGGGCGTCGGCATCACGCAGTTGCGTCAGGCGCGTAAAGATTATTATATCAGCGCCGTCGCTCCGCGTAGCAGAGAATTCGCCGGTCCACTGTCCGAATTCTATTGTGGCTTCGACCGCCGGTTCCAGTTCTTCCGGCTCTATCCCCATCAGAGTTGCCATGGATTGTCCCTTGGCGGACTCGGCGTTGGCGCCGAAGATGTCTGCCGCGCCGTGACTCCAATAGGTGACGTTTCGTTCGAGGTCGCAAACCGTGATTGCGTCGGTGGCCAGGTCCAGCAGGCTCGCCTGCTCGACCAGGCGCGCCTCGGCTTCCCGAGTGGCGGTGACGTCCCAGTTGACGCCGATCATGTTTTGCGTGGTACCGTCGGGGCCCGGCAGCGTTACGGCATGCGCTTCGAGATAGCGGATGTCCCCGTCGGGGCGGACAATTCGAAACTCCGTGTGAAACTCCGACTGCCCGGCAATCGCATCCGCCACCTTGCCGCTGGCGAAAGCGAAGTCATCCGGATGCACGGCGCGCTCCCAGTCGTGGACAGTCCCTTCACAGCTGGCGGGAGTCGTGCCGTAAAGTAAATGCATCTGCTCGTCCCAGATGAGTTTATTGTCGCTGACATTATAGTCCCACATGCCGATCATCGCCGATTCGCAGGCCAGTTGCAACCGCTGTGCGGACTCCTGACTTCGTGTAACGTCCTGCATCTGTGTAATGAAATACAGGGGCTCATTTTGATCATCCCGCACCAGAGAAATACTGAGAAGCACCCAAACTGTGCTGCCGTTCTGATGGATATAACGCTTTTCTATCTGGTAAGTTTGAATTTTACCGGTGAGCATCTGTCGGACGTACTCCCGATTCCAGTCAAGATCATCAGGGTGCGTGATATCCTCATAGGAGCTGGCCAGCAGTTTCGATTCCGAATAACCGGTCAGTTCACATAGCGCCCGGTTCACTTCAATGAATCGGCCGTCGGGGGCGTTCACCGACATGCCGACTGCGGCAAACTCGAAGGCGCTGGTAAAACGGGCGGTACTCAATCGGAGTTCTTCATCTGTCCGTTGGCGTTCGGTAATATCAAGGATGACTGCCAGAAAAACACCGTGTTCTCCAAATGGGGTGAGTTGCAGATGCACCTCCACGGGATACCGGCTGCCGTCGGCACGTTGATGTAGGGTTTCGAACTGGACCAAGTCGCGTTCGCCCGCTAGCAGCGGCGCGATGAGGTCGCGAAAGGCAGTTTCTGAGAACTCGGGTTTGATGTCGAACGGCGTCATCTGCAGCATGTCTTCCTCGGAATAGCCGAGGTTGTTCAATGCACTGGCATTAAGATACTCGAAGCGCAACGATTGCGCATCGAAAACATAGATCTCGTTAAGGCTGCGCTTGAGAATTTCCAGAAGCCGCGATCGTTCCTCTTCAGCAGCTTCCTGTTTCGTAACATCATGGGCGATTCCCATCGTCCCTGTAACGTCTTCATGTCTGTCGCGTATCGGAACAAACGAGGATACGAAGATCTGACCCGAAGCCGCCTCGAATTGAAACTCTGAGGCCCGACCCGCCATCGCATCGTGCATCAATATTTCGATCCGTTCCCGGTCGTTTTCGGATACTTTATCCAGATAGGGCGATCCGGTAATATCGTCTATAGATGATACTCCCATCATCTCCAGTCCGGCGCGATTCATCGTTGTTATCTTTCCGTCCAGATCGATCTGATGAATACCGTACGGTGATGTTTCCACCAGTAGACGATAGCGTTCCTCGCTCGCGCGCAATGTCTCCTCGGCCTGCCGCCGTTCGGTGATATTCTGGATCGTTCCTTGAATGCGGCCGTCGGGTAATAACCGCGCGCTCAGTTCGCCGGTGAACGTTCCGCTGTCGCGTCCTTGAAACCGCCATTCGCCGTCGATCCTGTTAATACTGCTTAGGCGTGTAAGTTCATGCTCAAGCTCTTTCCAACTGTCCGGGACGACTATATCCCGAAGTCGGAGCGATAGCAGCTCATCCTGGCTATAGCCAAGAAGATCGCAGACGTGTTGGTTGACATTCGTGAGGCGTCCGTCGGTAGTGGCGACAAAGATGCCTATTGTGGCGAGTTCGAATAGGGTCTGGTATTTTTCCCGTTCATGGTCCGCTTCCTGTTGGCGACGGGCAACTTCGTCCGCCATCTCATTCAGAGCCTGTCCGATTTGGGCCAGTTCGTCATAGCCGGTAAGTTCGACACGCGCCATGCGATCGCCGGTGCCTATGCGGCGGGCGACTGTCACCAGAGCTTCGACGCGCCGGGTTATCAGGTGGTGGCCTACCCAGGCGAGGCCGACCGACAACAGCGTCAGCAGCGCGCCGAACCGCAAAACACCGCGTCCGATCAGGTGCTCCGCGGCACGCCATGAACGAGTCTGGTCGTGTACCACAATTAAGGCACCTACGCGGGTGGGCCGCAGCTGACCCGGTTCTATACCTAAAATCAACGGATAGACGCCGATCAGTACCGCGTCGTCGATACTCGCGATAATCTCGCCGATACGCTGATCCTTGGCCCGTTTTATCGCCGCGGGAATGTCTATGTCGTCTGTGATTAGCGGAATCGACTCGATTGTCTCGGCAAGGCTGTCACCGACCGAGACTTGGCGATGTGCTGCGAAGACGACGTTATCCTCGTTCAGTGCGAAAGCACCCAGAATATTTGGGGAGGCGGCCAGGCCGACTAAGACCCGCGGAACCTGACGAGGCGCATCATGCGCGAAAAAGTATTCAATGGACTCTTGGAGCGCGTCCAAATCGCGCCGCAACTCCCCATAGGTTTGTGATTTTTCTTGCTCTTTCAGAAGAGATGACAGAACGATCCCACTCCACAGGGACATTATGGCTGTAAACAGAATCAGGGCCGCGGCTACCGTAAAACGAAGGGAAAAACCGAGACGATAGGGGAGGGATGTTTTCGCGGTCATTTGCGTAATTTCCGGGAGGAGATCGCCTGCTCGAGGGGACGGGAATCGATCAATTGGCTGAAATTCAGCGGTTCACGGAGCAGACCGGAACCGCGCATGGAACTTTCCAGCCGCTTTACTGCCGCGTGCAACAGCGGCTTGCCCGATATGAATTGCCGCTGGTTCTCAGAGGCGTCGCCGAGGACGAGGCCAGTGTAAGCCAGCCGGGCGGCATCCGGGGATAACGCTAACTGGCGTGCCAGTTGCGGCAAGAAATCGTCGGGACGCGTTCGAAAACCGTCCAGTACTTGAAACCAGGAGCGAATGAGGACGGCCAAATCCTCCTGGCGGCTGTCCACAAACTCCTGGCGTGTGATTAAGACGTCTACGATTTCGCCGGGGATCATGGAACTGTCCCACAGGAGCTGTGCTCCCTCCGCTAGCAGCAGGCTGCGCACCGGCTCGAATGTGACCACGGCATCCACTTCTCCCGCTCGAAATGCGCGCTGGTGATCGTCCACCGACACCGATACGGGGATCACGTCCTTTGGTACCATGCCATTCAGCTCAAGCGCCCGACCAAGGACAAAGGCACCCAGGGCAGTTGATTCGTAGCCGACTTTCCGGCCGCGGAGGTGCGCTATGGTTTCGATTCCGGGTCGGCCTAAGATTACGTCGCCACCGTTAGATACGTCCAAAACAAGAACGATCCGCAGGTCGGGCACATTCTGGGCGAGCAGCAGCACCTCGTCCAACGTCAAAGCGACGGCATCGATTACTCGATTGCGGAACGCGCGCGCACCTTGGGTCGCCGAAGAGAATTCGACGATCGAGACGTGATTGTGCCCCAGATAGCCTGATTCCGCGGCCAATTGCAGCGGCTCATATCCCGGCCACCGCATTTTGCCGATCCGCAGTGGCGACTTCGGTTCGGGTCCGCAACCCGGCATTAATAACAACGAGAGATAAACCAGGACAATGAAGCAGTGTCTGTGCACGATGTAAGCCTTCGTTCGTACCTTAAATATTTCGCCGAACGGTCGCGAAAAGCGAATGGTGAATGGTGAATGGTGCTAATTAAATTTATCCTGAACGAAGTAGAAATTCAAGGTGACGACTTGGTATTTGAGTCGACTTTCAGACAATCCAAACTTTTTCAAAACCTCCTACACCGAGTCGAACCCAGTAGTATTCGGCATGCTTAATGCTCGCCTCGGGGTCGGTACTAAGTTTTTGATATTCATTCCCTCCGAATATCAAAAAATAGGCCTGACCCCAGTAGTGCCAAGAGCATAACCCATGCCGAACACAACTGGCTTGCAGTATAGCTAGGATTCGACGGCGTCGTAGCAATGTTTTATTTTGGTAAGTTCATATCTCGCGGGCTTGTTCCGGGGAGTTGATTTAGTTTAGAAATGAACTACTTTATAACCACTGATGGAGGAAAATATGACTAATATCACGGTAAGGAACATACCGGACGAGGTGATGAGTAAGATTAAAATCTTATCTGCAAACGAAAGAAGAAGTCTCAATAATGAGATCCTGGTACTTTTAGAGACCGGTTTGGAAAAAACGCTGAATGAGGATGCGGGGCTGAAATTGCACGCGAATAAAGAGACGCAGCTAAACATCTGGGAGAAACTGTGCGGTCAGTGGGATGACACGCGAGACACACAGGAAATTCTGGCCGATATAAGGGATCGCCGGACTATAGGGCGACAGGTGACTCTATGATTTTGTGTGATACAGACGTTTGTATCGAATTACTACGGGGTAATCGCAATGTAATAGAGAGGCGAACCCGGGTTGCAGAACGCATTTCTGTCTCGTTCGTAACAGTTGGCGAACTTTATTATGGCTCGGAGAAATCTGGTAATACGAGAAAGAATCAGATTCTAATCGAGGAATTCTTATTGTCCGTCGGAATCATCAATTCGTCTAATTCCATAATGAGAAAGTTCGGCGAATTGAGGGCGAGGCTTGAGAGTCGCGGCAGCGGTCTTCCGGATGCGGATATTATGATTGCGGCAACTTGCGTGGTCCAATGTGAGAAACTAATCACTGGGAACGTGAAGCATTTTGATCGAATAGATGGACTACGGATAGAAAACTGGCTTCGATAGAAATTTTTCCCTGATCTTTTATCGAATCGAAATGTCGATCAATACAGATTGCGTATGTAGACCTCAAGGGCCTGGTGAATCGCCGGCGCGGCAGCGCTCGGGAATATTCTCAATATCGCCCCCTCTACACCGGGTCGAACCTAACGCTCTCCGTTGCCGTTCCGAAACCCTCGACCTGGCTACGGTTCGCGGGTGTAATGATCGTATTACTCGTTGAGAAGTGTCGAGCTGACAGAGTTATCGGAACGGGCGCTGTTTATACACTTCAACGTGGTTGCCGATATCAAGAAGGATTATTTCTTTTTCAGTAACCTTCAAAGTGAGGATGATTCGATAACTATGCGTGAGGGTAACTGCTTGCAAACCTTCCAATTTGCCACGGAGAGGATGCAGATCGAGATGCGGTTGAAACGGATCTTTGATAAGATCGTCCGCTATTTGTGAGAAATCGGATTTCAGATCTGGATGCTTACGGAAAAATTTTCTAGCCCGGCGTAGAAAGGAGTTCGGAGTGACGAGAGTAAACATGTGATGGTTGATGGGGTTCAAGGTTCAACGAGCGAAAGTCAAGAGATACTGCAAGCAGTACAGTTTCTTGCCAACTTTGAGTTCGTTACCTAAGATCTATGTTGAGCCTAGCGAAATCCGCCGCGGTGGAAATGATATCTCGAAAACCCGATGGAGTTGGGTAGAATGAAATTGTGTTCTATAAATCCTTCTCAATATCGGCAAGCAGTTCTTTGGCACTGTTATAATGCATAGTCCTCCCGGATTCTACATCTTCCAGAGCGGTCCTAATGCGGGTAATATGTGCTTCCTTCTCCGACTCAATGAGTTCCTCGTAACACGCTTCCGTCATTACAACATACTGCGGCAGATTCTTTTTAATTATGTGCACAGGTCCGAGTTTTAGGCTTTTGTCAAGGGCAGAGATCCCCCTTCTTTTTATTTCCTGAGCGGATATTGTATTCATTTGGTACTCCATTCGGTATTGAAAATAATACTAAAACTAGTTCTGAAATAGGTTTATGTCAAGCAAATCGAAATCCCTTTCACAATTTCACCTCGAAAAACCAGAAAGATTACGATTACGAGATACGAATGGGAATGTTCGCTTATTTTGGGCCTAGGAGTCTGTCGGGCTTTAGCCGAATCGACTGCGAAAATGCCAAATTTTCTCATTTTCTCCCGAAATTTCATTGAATATGTCCAATATTCGCCTTATTTCGGAAAAAAATGGGCTCAATTTATCTATTTTCTCGCTACGATCCCTAAAGTCCGACAGACTCCTAGACAAGTCTTAGTCTTAGTCACCCTGTTCGACTCCAATAGAGATTTTTCCCTTGTCTTTTATCAAATCGAAGTGTCGATCAACACAATAGATTGTTAGCTTGTTCACCGAAGCAACGGTCGCCACAAAGATATCGTCTCGCGGTACCGTCACACCGTTATCTCGCAGTTTTCTCTCTATACTCGCCGCTTTCTCCCAGTAATTCGGTTCGAAGACGATCCGTTCGCAAAATCCTAAAGATTCATGGATGAAAGCCGCCTCGCTCGGTCGGGCTCCCACCAATAGCTCGAACAATATCGGACAGGTATAGACTGCTTTATCTTCCATTATGAACGCCGCGACTCGACGTTTAACGATCGGGTTTCCGGTCTTTCGAAAGAATTCGATCCAAGCCGAAGTATCAATTAGAGTCATAATTACTCATTCCCTCAAGTTCGTCGTTAGTCATACCGTAGTCAGACTGGCCATTTAGTATTTTTTGGATCATCTCGTTCTTTCGACGATCGCGTATATATATTTTTAGAGCTTCGTGAATTGCCGGCGATTTCTTGCGAAGCCCAGTTGATTCTTGAATTTTGGAAATCATTTTATCATCAATATCTATTGTGATTCTCATCATAATTCCTTATTTTTATATGATAAAATATATTTTTAAAGATGTTTTTTCAAATCGCAAATCTGAACCCTGAACCCTGAACCCTGAACCCTGTCTCTTCATTCATCCCAGACGCCATAGTAGGCGCCCATTTCGTCAAAATACTCAAGCAGACGCGCGTAGAACGGATGCGTCGATATGGTCGAGCTATCTCCGATTACGATCAGCTTTCTCCTGGCGCGGGTGAGGGCGACGTTCATTCTTCGCGTATCCGCGAGAAACCCGATTTCGTTTTCTTTATTGGACCGTACAAGTGAGATGATGATCGCCTCATTCTCGCGGCCCTGATACCCGTCAATGCTGGTGACCTCAATATCTTCCCGCGAAATATTTTCGCTTATTTGCCGAACTTGACCGGCGTATGGAGTGAGCACAGCAAGCTGCTCCGGCTCAACGCCCAGCTCCAATAATTGATCGACTTTTCTGATGACCAATTTCGCCTCATTTACATTCAGAAAGCTAGTGCCGCCTCTCTCCTGTTCGTCGTTGTAACCCGCACCAGACGTGTCGATAAAGTGAACCGCTGTCGAGGTCAATTCCTCCTCCTGAATCCCGTCGAAATCCTTGAGTAACCGGTCCGATACCGAATCATCGGCAACCAGTGAGTTGTCGTAGAATTCGGCTGACGAAAACCCCATAATATCCTTATGCATTCGATACTGATCGATCAATAACTTCGAAATCTCGCCACCATGCCTCGCAACTAATTTTTCAAACAACGAGAGCCCGAATCCTCTCTTAATGGCTTCATTCGAAATTACTGTCGGCGGCAGCTGACAATGGTCGCCGGCCAGGATAATACGATCACTGCGGAGCACCGGAATCCATGCTGCCGGCTCGGTGCATTGTCCGGCTTCATCGATAATTGCTGTATCGAACCTGCGCGCGCCGAGAAACTGGGCGTCCACGCCGTGAAGAGTACTGCAAATAATTGTTGCCGAGTCTAATATCGAATCAACCAGTTGCTGCTCGATTTTTTGTGCATCTGCTGCTATTTCACGAGCTTCGGATTGACATTCTTTCCATTCAGTTTTGCTCTTGCCTTTTTCCCGCATCCTATCGGCTTTACGAAATAGGGTGCTTGCACCCTTCCATAGTTTCTTTGCGAACCCGGCATCATCGTGTTTTTCGGCGAGTCCATCGAGGTTAAACTCGCGTAGGTGCGGAAGTATCCGAATCGGGTGGCCGAGTCTTACGACGTTCTCTCCTGCATCCAGGAGTTTTTCAAACAAATTGTCTACCGCGAGGTTACTCGGAGCGCAGGCCAACACCTTCTGCCCTCGCTTTACCATTTCGCGTATAATTTCGACTAAAACTGTCGTTTTCCCGGTTCCCGGCGGTCCATGAATGATCGCAATATCCTGGGCTGTCAATGCAAATTTTACTGCGTCCGATTGTGTTTGATTCAATGAGGGACTGGAGACGAAGTGGTCATCCCCTTTAGAGAACTGCAACTGCGTTGCTCCGACGATAATATCACGGAGTTCTGCAAGTCGATTTCCGCTAGCACTCGCTACTCGCGTAACGGCCATCTGCTCCCGTTGACTCGCGATATTATCGTCGGCTAAATCTAATCGAAAAACGGTATCATCCATACTTGGAGGAATGTCCTCCGTCAGGGCGATTTGCACTGACTCACGAGCCACTCGACAGACGATTCCGGGACGTGAAACTTGCTGATTAATCTCAGTCAGAAGGACCGGGGATCCGACTCGGATTCGCGTAGGCGGTAGACGTTGTTGGTTCTTTGGTGCCAAGGTTAAATAGAGCTGACCGCCGAATCCGGTGTCGTCACCAGTGACGATGAGGTTAGTCAGGCTGCTACTCGAGGCGTCTCGATGGTTCTCCTGGGATTGCCGAAGATTAGCACTTGATAGCTTCGTACATTCCTCCGCCTCAATTTCCAGGAGCTTGAGCAGTTTTTCGAAGTAATCATTTCCGCCGTAATCGGTGTCGCTGGGGGAGTCCCAGGCTTCAATGGTACGGTTATCGAATTTCTGACCATGCACGAACTTGGTAACCCGCGGCCCCAGATTCGTTTCAACACCGATTCTCGCCAAGGACCCGGTAATTGCGATTCTCCCAACCGCCTTAGATTTGATATTGCCGTGTTCTACCAACCATTGTAGAACTCGGCCCTTGCTCGTTTTTCTCGGAACTGGATATAGATGAAGTATTGACATTGTTTACGTAGTTCGTGTTTCGTATTGAATTACTGATGTTGTGAAATTGTATACCCACCGTCATTGGGTTTTCGAATATACCGTCCGACATCCCTTAGGCACCGGATTCAAAGTCTTCCAAAAATTGTACTGCATGCAGTATACCATAATTCAATGGACTGCAAGCAGTACAATTTTTGGCCCACTTTGAATTCGGTGCCTACGGGATGTCGCAAACCCGAGGATGTTGGCTTTAGCCGAAATCCGTTTGCTTTGCTAAGCAATCAATGTAAGTTCCTTCTCGCACTGGTACCGCTCATTTTTCAATTGTAAATTCACGAATCACGCATCACGAAATACCTACCACGAACCACGAACCACGAATCACGTAGCCCATGCTCAGCGAAGTCCAGAAGATAAAATTCGAATATTTATTTAATCTCTATGACGCCAATAATAACGGTGTTGTCGAGTTCGCTGATTTTTCCGCATACGTCGGGCGATTTACTGAATTATACGAGTTGCCCGAGGATTCCGAGACCTTGAAACAGTTGAACAAGACCGCTGAAGCCTGGTGGGACGTGATCAAGGCAAATGCGGATTTAAACGATGACGGTGTTGTCACGATCGAGGAGTGGATGGGCTTCGCAGAGCGGTATGTCGAAACTCTGGAAACCTATCCGGATGGAGCGAAGTATCTGACCAAGTTCATAATTACAATATTTAACGTCGTTGACGAGAACAAGAATAACTTGATCAGCTCCAAAGAATACGCCAATTTTTTATTCGCATGGGGTGTTGACAAGGACGTCGATTTGGCGTTCCGAAAGCTTGACGCCGACGGCGACCATAGTTTGTCGGAAAAGGATATGATCGACTTGGTTTTTGAGTTCTACTTGAGCGATGACCCGCACGCGCCTGGCAATCATTTTTACGGAATGATCCCGAATGAAATCTTCGCGGAACCTCCCGAAGAAGAAGTCCCCACTGACAATACGATAACCCGTATATTTAAGTCGATTTTTAAGTAGTTCGAGAACGGTAATTTAATCCCACCAGTGGGTGTAATTCCCCGTTTTGCTGTCCAGCACGAACGTAGCAATGCTTCATCTTGAAAAGTTCGTACCTCGTGGGCTTGCTCCGACGTAATTGATTTTCTCTAGCCTGAATAATTCACCAGTATTCTGCTACGAGCCCTAATCTCTGCTCAAATAAACCGATTGGCTTGACTTCACATCTTAGTGAATGAAAATTCACTTTCGCCGTGGCGCCTTCTCCAATCGTCTTATTATGAACGGGTTAAGTTCTCTCGCGACGAATCGCGTGAATTAATCAGGCTAGCACGCTGGAGACCGGCGTGGTTGCATATTTTGAGGCATCGACTTAGACAGTGTTCGAAAATGGGGTAGAAAAACTCATTTCAGATTACTGTGTTACTTTGGTCCAGGGAACCTTATTCCTCAAAGGTAAAACCCCCGCGGCTCACCGAGCGTCGCTGCCCCTCCTGTATTTTCGGTACTCCGATTCAGTCTATGTCAATTCGCCTAAAATTTACGATCGTATTAATTGCGTTATCGCTTACGCCACTCATCACCGTCGGATTCTTAACGTATTATCACAGCGAGGCTAGAATTCGCGAGAACATTGGCTCCGGATTACAGCAGGCGGCCGTTAGGACATTGAATGAAGTGTACCGCAATTTATTCTATGTCTACCGGGATGTCGGTACATGGTCTAAATTGGAATTAATGGAGGATATTTTCGCCGACGACGTGGACGGCAAGATCACTTCTTTCCTTCTAAACCTGAAGAACGAATATGAATATTTTTCCAGCATCAATGTAATAAACCATGAAGGCGTCGTTGTCTCCTCTACGGATGCGGCAGCAGTTGGCAGTAATCTGAGTAAGAAGTCTGAGTTCGTCACGGTGATGCAGAAAGGCCGGCCATTTGTTAGTGACGTCGAGTTAAATAAATCGACTGGTGAATGGAATATCATATTTACGTTTCCGATTATGTCAAGATTTCAACCCGGTGAGATCGAAGGTGTGATATGCGCGAGCTTCGACGCCGCGAATCTGAATATCAGTACCGGCCGTTACGACACAAAGAGTGACCCGTACCTGATTCGTTTTGTTCTCCTGAATCGCTCCGGTCTTATCATATCATCTACCGACAGGCAAAAAGATCGGGTCTTCCGATCCAATCTGGTACAACATGGCCTGCAATCGGCCAGGGATGCCAGCTTGCAGCGCGAAGGTTATACGATTGAAACTAACGAGTTAGAACAGGAGGTTCTGGTAGGATACGGGAGTCAGTCCGGATATCGACGATTCTTTGATCTGCAATGGACAGCATTGGCATCGCAGGAGACACGCATCGCTTTTGCGCCCGTTGCGGAAATGCGAGCGTTTATTATCGCCGTGGCCATGATAGTTATAGTTTTCGTGGCTTGGCTGTCAATTCGCCTTTCCAATAAGATCGCGAAGCCACTGGTGGAAGTGGCCATGGTCGCAAAAGAGGTTTCAGTCGGCAATCTCGAACTGAAAGTTGAACATAAGTCGCACGACGAACTGGGATTGCTTTCCGATTCATTTAATCAAATGATCGCTAAACTTAAGGATCAGCGGGCACAGTTGATCGCGCGAGACTACCTCGATTCGATTTTGGGGAACATGTCTGATTCTCTAATCGTAACCGATACCAATGGAAAAATTCAGAGTGTCAATAAAGCCTTATTGGGCATGCTGGATTATACGGATGCTGATCTGATTGGATCTCCCATAACGAAGGTTCTTACTATCGCTGCCGGCGCGACCGAAGCCGATCAAGGAATCGGCGACTTGCTCGGTGCAGGGAGCGTATCCCGGCGAGACCTGAACTATTTAACTGCCGCGGGCGAAGCGATACCCGTGAGCTTCTCAGCCGACAAGTTATGCGGGAGCGACACCATAGAAGGCGGGTTTGTATGCATTGCTCGGGACATAACGGTGCAGAAAGAAGTCGAGGCTATGTTGCTCGAGGCAAAAACGGCTGCCGAGAATGCGACTCAGACCAAGTCCGCGTTCTTAGCCAATATGAGCCATGAGATCAGGACGCCTCTGAACGGCGTAATCGGAATGGCGGGATTATTGGCACGGACATCACTTAATGATGAACAGGCAGAGTTCGTAAGTACCATTAAAACCAGCGGCGATGCCTTATTGACAGTAATCAACGATATCCTCGATTTTTCCAAGATGGAGGCGGGAAAACTGGATATAGAAAACCACCCGTTTGATATCCGCGATTGTGTCGAGGAGGCCCTCGATCTCGTAGCGCCCGCGGTCAAGGAAAAAGACCTTGAGCTAGTATACCTGGTAGACGATAACGTTCCGGCCTCAATCATGAGTGATATTACTCGATTGCGGCAGATTTTAGTCAACCTTTTGAACAACGCCATAAAATTCACTGCCAATGGAGAGATCGTGTTGCGGGTAGATGCGGTGCCGACGAAACCGGAAGTCACCGATTCAGATATCGGGGATACAGGCAAACACTTTCAACTGAAATTTTCTGTCGCCGACACCGGTATCGGAATTCCAGCGGACCGTCTGGACCGGTTGTTTAAGGCTTTTTCGCAGATTGACTCATCGACCACCCGCGAGTACGGCGGGACCGGTCTCGGGTTAACGATCAGCAAACGTCTGGCGCAAATGTTAGGTGGAGACATGTGGGTCGAGAGCTTAGTTGATCACGGTTCGACATTTTACTTTACAATTGCCGCGGAAAAGGTGGCGAGCCGACCTCGGGTATACCTCCGCGGTAAGCAGCCGCAATTGGATGGCACTTCGGTATTGATCGTTGACGACAACGCCACGAACCGCAATATTTTGACTCGTCAATGTGAGTCGTGGGGAATGGAACCAATAGTGACAGGTTCCACCCGAAAAGCTTTAGAGTGGGTAACGGCACGGACCCGGTTCAAGATAGCGCTGATCGACATGCAGATGCCCGAAATGGACGGGATAACGCTGGCCCGTAAAATTCGTGAATTTCCCGAGTTTAAAAAGCTGCCGATTATCATACTATCTTCCATCGGCAGTACCCCCAGCGAAATAGATCGCATTGGAATTGACTCTTTCATCAATAAACCCATAAAAACATCGCACCTTTTCAACACAATAGTAAAATTGATGGGAGGCGAGGGTGTCGCCGTACGGCAGGCCGACAAATACGATCAGGGCATCGACAGCAACCTCGCCGGCAAATTGCCGCTTCAAATTTTAATCGCTGAAGATAATGTCGTTAATCAAAAGGTCGCGCAAAAGTATCTCGCGTGTCTGGGGTATACCGCAGATATTGTCGCTAACGGCTTAGAAGCCATTAATGCGATCGAGCGTCAGCCTTATGACCTCGTGTTTATGGATGTCCAGATGCCGGAGATGGATGGGTTCGAAGCAACTCGTATAATCGTGAAGAAATGGGATCGTATCGACCGGCCGAAAATTATAGCAATGACTGCGAATGCGATGAAGGGCGATCGAGAACGTTGCTTAGATGCGGGCATGGATGATTACATCAGTAAACCGGTTCAATTGTTTGAGATACAGGAAATCCTGCTGAAGTCAAAATCGTCCACTGTCGTGTCGAATGTTGTGAATGAGTCGAGTCTGGTGGAAACTCTTGTTAAGAGACAGTTCGCAATTCTTGCCGATTCGTTTCAAGAAGATCCATATGAATTTGTTGAATTGCTTCACCTTTTTGAAATGGAATCGCAGTCAATGTTAAACGCATTGGAAAAACAAGCAATTGAATTGGATACGGGCGGGCTCCGAAAAACCGCGCATGAATACAAGGGTGTCGCGGCCAACCTCGGTGCTGGGAAGATCGTGAAACTCTGTGAGAAACTGGAAGCGATCGAGACAATAGAGGCCGGTGATGGTTTACGAGATACACTAAAAGGGCTCAGGACGGAAACGGATAAAATCATCGCGATTATTCATGTCCAACAGGAAAAATATTCGACAAACGGCTAAAGCTGTTTACTCTATACCACATCCAAATATTTTACTGCTTGCAGTATACACTGATTCCTTTCGCCCCTATGCCGGGCGAAACATTGTTCGGAATCTCTTGCCTACTTAATTTAATTTTTCTCTCGGTAAAAACGGAATCACGGCTATCTGGACCGAAATTCCGATTGATTGCAGCTTAAGGTCGAACGAATAAAATGAAAACTCTCACTCAATTCGTGCTCAAGTCGATCTTCCTGATTTCCGCAACCTTGACTGTTGCGGCTGACGGAGACCTTGATTCTATGAAGGAACAAATTCGCCAGCTAAGGGCGGATAACGAGTCTCTCCACAACCACCTCGACAGGCAGCAAATACTCATTGATCAATTGCTCGGTAAACTCAATAAGTTGGAAGACGATCAAGCACAACAGCGTATTGAACAGGAGATGCTGGCTGCGAATCAGACTGTTCCGGTCAGTGGATTTCCGGAACTGAAATTTAAGGGATTTAGCGACGTTAGCTATGAAGCTGAACTCGATTCGCCACGAAATAAAACGCACAACGACACGTTTTTCCTCGGTCAATTTGACCTCATGATCTCAAGCCAGATCAACGACAGAGTCTCTTTTCTAGGTGAAGTTGTCTTCGAATTCGACGACGAGAATACGGCTGTACTTGATCTTGAGCGCGTTGAATTGACCTACTCGGTTTCTGATTTACTGCACATCCGTATTGGACGTACGCACACCGCTCTTGGTCATTGGAACGAAACCTATCACCATGGATCGTGGTTTCAGACGACCGTAAGCAGACCGATAATCTACGGGTTCGAGGACGAAGGCGGGGTATTACCTGTTCATTCGGTTGGCGTAGAACTGTTCGGTAAGAAAGAGTTGAAGCTTTTCGATATCGACTACAGTATCGGATTGTCGAACGGTCGCGGACCAATAACGGACTCGATTCAGAATATTTCCGACGGTAACGACGAGAAGGCGATAAACTTAAAACTGACACTTGCCCCGGCGTTTGTGCCTGGACTCAAGTTTGGGGTGAGTGGCTACGCCGATAAAATACCTGCAGATATAAATAACCCCGCTCGTAATGGTGAAATCGATGAGAAAATTCTCGGGGCACATCTGATTTATAACGGTGGCCGACTAGAGCTGCTCGCAGAGGTCTCTTATGTTGACCACGAAGACCAGGTCAGTCGTCGGCAATACGATACGGTCGGGTATTATGCACAGGCCGGGTACAGGTTTGAAAGGCTAACCCCGTATTATCGGTACGATGCCGTCGAATTTAGTGACCGTGATCCATTTTTCGCGCCTACTGCCAACGACATATCCAAGCACACTGTTGGCATTCGCTGGGATATCTATACCTGGAACGCTTTGAAACTTGAGTACAGCTACGCGGATAAGGACCGGAGTGATGATTCGCAAACTATTACCCTTCAATCAACGTTCACATTCTAGACCGATGATCAACGCACAAATTAATTTGTATTTAACCGTAATTTCCTGCTTCTTATTCCTTGGGGGGGCGGATCTGTACGCGAAGGATATTTCGGTTATCGTGAACAACAAAAACCAACTAAGCGATCTCTCAAGCCAGGATCTGATCAAGATCTTTAAGAGCGATAAACAATTTTGGAAGGATGGTAAGAAAATTTATCTTATTCTTCACGAAGAAGGTAGCGACGAGAAGGCGGTCGTACTTAACTGTATTTACAGGATGGAAACAGACGAATTAAGGAAATTTTGGTTAGGAAAATTATATCGCGGGGCTATCGCGACCTTGCCAAAGACAGTAAGCTCTAACGAAGCAATAAAGCGTTTCATTTCCCGAGTGCCAAATGCAATTGGAGTGATCGATACAGCGGCTATTGATGGCTCGGTAAAATCCCTTAGTATTGATGGCAAAAATCCCTCAGACGTCGGTTATCTGTTGGCGACCCATCCGTAGCTATCGCCGGCAAAGATTACAGGGTTCTTCCCATTCGCGTCGTTCGAAGTCATCACCTTCGCTCTCACCATCGAATTATCGACGGCCTCCGCTTTTTTATCCAAATCGGAGTTTAGTGACGAGCAGGTCTTTCGTCTTGGAGCCTGAATCCGCAGGTCTGGAATGCCGCGTCCCTGGAAAATGGGGCCTCGGTATCTCGAGTCGTTACGACCACATCTGTCCCGATGTCGACAGTAAAATCGCCGACTTTGAACTTGACGGGATCAGTGCACAGTTGTACTTAAATCTTGGATTTTGAGTAAGAAATATCAACCGCAGAGGATCAGTTGAAAAATAGAAGCCATAAAAATTAGGACCATAATCGTTATGCGCGGCGGCGCGATTGGAGATTTCGTCTTTACGCTTCCGGCGATTGACGCTCTTCGACAACACTTCCCGCATGCAAAATTAAGAATTATCGGTTCACCGTCGATAGCTGCGCTTGCGAAACCCGATCAGATCGTAGATCATAACAGCGCCGCTGTTTCGGGTCTCTATTGTGGAGACAGCGATTTCCCCGAAAACACCCGTGATTTATTCGCGGACGCCGACTTGGTGATCGCTTACGCCGTCGATCCCGACGGTGAGCTCACCGACAATCTTTGCACGCTATGTAACTGTGCGGTCTCAGTTCATGATCCGCGCATTTCGGACGGTAGCGTTATTCATATCTGCGACCATTTACTCTCTCCTATTCATGAACTCGGTATACCCGTCGCTAATCGTGATCCCCGTATTGATCAAAACTTCGGGGTCACACCTGGAAACTTCGGGGTCACACCTACGCTATTGACAGATCCGACTAGCGACTTTGTCAATAGCGTAGGTGTGACCCCGAAGTTTCCCAAGTTTATAGTGATCCACCCGGGCAGTGGGGGGCGACACAAGTGTTGGCCGATCGAAAATTTCGTCGCGCTTTTCAGGGAGATTGAAGCCGTAGGATATCGGGTGGTTTTCGCGAGTGGACCGGCAGAAGAATCGTCGGTCAACGATTTAAGAAGGATTCTGCCAGATGACTCTACCATTTTACGACCAACCGGTATATTAGAGCTTACCGCACTAGTCGCGAGCGCCGACTTGTTCATAGGCAACGACTCTGGTCCGGGCCAGATCGCCGCGGCCGTCGGGATACGAACCTTGTTGCTTTTCGGCCCGACGGATCCAAGGATATGGGCACCACGCCACGGGCATGCGCATTATCTGCAAGCTAAATCGGGTGAAGTCGGCGATATCTCGGTTATCGAGACGCAACGACGCGTGCTTCAAATCTTAGCGGAATAGGTGTATACGGTTAGCCATTCGCATCCGGTTCCAATGTCTTAAATTGTATAACTCTACTAACTCCAGTCAGGTTTTCGCGTGAGCGATCCCGCATGCGGGACAACCCGACACACGTCGACAAGTTCTCGAAAATCTTTGCCTACGGTGATAAGAGATCGTCGAAAATTCGACTGCTTGCAGTCTATTCCCTATGCTTGATAAGCTTCGCAAATACATTGCCCCTATTTTGAGATTCGAGAACGGGTTCATTATCTGTTTTGGGGTCCTCTTTCTCTTTCTTTCGATTTATACCATCCCGAACTATGGATTTACGTGGGACGCCACCGAATTCGTTTTGGGGGACAAGAACTTTTATTTTCTGAAGGAGCTTAATACCAGGTATCTCAATTTTACGGAAGATAATATCGATATTTACAAACGCGATGATCACCCCGATTTTCACCGACATTGCAAGTTCTTTATGGAACGCGGATCTATCAGCTGGCCGATCGGAACGACAGCGTCAAGTTTTACGAAATTTATATTCTTCACGAAACTCGGGATTATGGATCCGATCGACGCTCATTTTCTGTCGGTTCCGCTATTTGTCGCCGCGCTCCTGGGCGTTCTATATTATTTTGTCCTAAAGAACTTCGGGATCTGGCAAGCAGTGATAGCGGTGGTTACGCTCGTGAGTTACCCCCGATTCTGGGCACACCTGCATAATAACACAAAGGATGTGCCAAGTTGTTTCATGTTTTCGCTCGTCATTATCTTATTTTACTATGCGACGGTAAGGGATAATTATCGATGGTATCTGGCTACCGCGTTTGCCTGGGGGACCGCGCTGGCAACCAAGGCCAACGCCTACTTTCTGCCGTTCGTGTTGATCCCGTATTTTGCATACGTGTTATACTCGCGGCATCGCAACCGGGAGCGGTTGATGTCGCGCAGTGCGCTGATAGCATTATTGCTATTTCCGGTTATCGGAATCGCGACGATGTTTTTGCTTTGGCCCTATTTGGTAACTGATTTCCCGCGGCACCTGTTTATTCATCTACAGTACCTCGCGACTCGCGGGCTGGAGGGAGAGAATTCCTGGAACCTGATCCCGGTTGCATATGCGATAACGACCATGCCGATTCCGGTTCTCGTCCTCACAATTCTCGGGTTTACGAGGATCTGCTTGACCACAATTCGAAGTAAGTGCATGGATCCGCTGCATTTGTTGTTGATGCTGTGGATCGTCGTGCCTCTGCTGAGAGTATCGATCCCGAGGGCCCGCGATTTCGATGGTATCCGACATTGGTTGGAGATTTTTCCGGCGGTGTCGGTTCTCGCCGGTATTGGCGGCGCCTACCTCATGACGGAACTCGCTATGGCCATCCGGTCTCGTTTGCCGGGGTTTCATTTACTGTTAGCACGGACCCTGAACGTATACGTCGTACGATTATCGGTAGTGGCGCTTTACTTTTTTCCAATTACAGCGTGGAATTTTAATAACCATCCTTATGAGATCACATTCTTTAACCGGTTAATAGGAGGTCTCGGAGGGGCACAGGAGAGAAACCTCCCAGAGGCGACTGATTACTGGGGATCGTCGTATCGTACGGGGATGCGGTGGCTAAATGAAAACGCCGAACCGGGGGCTATGCTGATGGTGGGGGTCGGCGAGCATATCGTTCACACGGTCGAAGAAATCTGGCTGCGCGACGATATCGTGAATATCCGATTACTGAAGGACCCGTATACTAATGATGTACGTCCAGAAGTAACGGACGCCGTTGCTGCTCATCCCCGGGAGGTCTTCCTGATGTATGTTACCAGGACGGATCATTACACACCGTATGTAAAAATTTTGGACGCTAAATCGACGCCGGTCTTCGAGATCGCAGTGGACGGCGGCGTGATCTTGAAGATCTTGAAGATTAAGTGAAGAGATTTGCGATTTTAGAATTGCGATTTTCGATTGAAAATTCAGAAACAAAGATCGGATGCCCTACAATTCGGCCACGCCAACGTATACCCAATGAGTCGGGATTTCGAAATGTTGTTCGGAATCCCTTGAGTGGTTAATCTAAAACCTGCCAAAAATTCAATTGCTTGCAGTTTATACCGCAAGCGGTACAATTTTTGGACGACATCAAAATGGTTGAGTAAGAGACTCCGGACGAGTTTTCGTCCCGCATGCGGGACCGAGATTGTTGGTATAATTAGGCGAAAGATTGCAAAAGTGATAAGCCCATTAGCGCAGTGTTTGGACGCCGTATTCCGAAAATCGGTCGTCAGCCGTAATAATGGTTAGATTTCGTTGCATCGCTGTCGCAATTATAAATCGGTCACATGGATCTTTGTGGATATACGGTAACTTTGTAGATGAAATTGCGATTTTTGAATCTACAGGAATTTCGGTAAGATCATGAAACTCCAATACTTCGATATACCACTTATCCGGATCACAGGGTAATCCAATTCCGCCCTTCGCGTATTTATGCGCAATTTCGAACGCTGAAATTGAGGAAACAAATACTATCTGCGCATTGTCGACTAGTTGTAGCGTATCCTTCGTCAATTTTCCTCCCCCGCGTGACAACCAAATCAGTGAACAGGTGTCTAGAAGGAAATTATTCAAGTTCCCACTCCTCGTCCGTCATTGGTTCCGTTAAATCACAGTGAATTTTTACTTGACTCAGAAACGGATCTTTATTGACACGGCTTCGTTTCTTGTGGGGGATGAGATCAGCGATGGCTTTGCCGTTTCGACATATTACGTAAGTCTCGTTTCCTGACTCTACCTTGCTCAGTATCGATGACAAATTGGTCTTTGCTTGATGAATGTTGATGGGCAGCATGACGGCCTCCATAATAATGGGTTTAATAGACTTAGTTTACTTAGTTTAATATGGTTATCAAGCGCGACGGGTAGAACTCTTTAATCGAAATCAAGAACAACCTTTCCGTCGACGATTTTTAGCGCTGCCGTAAAGGCATTCCCGCTTTTGGATTTGAACCCTTTTAGAGTTGCAGTTCGACCTTTCGCAAGGAGCGTTTTCGCGTGTGATTTGGTAATACTTTTACCCGCTGTTTTTCGCCAAATCGTAAACGCGCAGCCTTGTTTCCAATTGGAACATCTGAATGATTTTTTTTGAGGAACGACCTGACTCTTGCATAGCGGGCAGGTTCCAACCGGGCTATCGCCGGCTTTATGCGAAGTAGTAGAATTTCGGGGTTTCGACGATGTCCGTGTCTCCGCGGGTTCAGCCGGAATCTCCATTACTTGTCCACTCGCGGACAAGTATAACAAGACTTCCATCCCGCGCGTTTGATCAAGTATAACACGATCCAGGAGTCGCCGGAGTTGTAATAGTTCGCGGATTTGTTGACCGCTTAGCAAATACCCTTTATAATCTGGCCAGATTACAAATTTGCAGCCACCTTTCCAGCCTGAGCATCCGTATCCTTTCTTCCCTTTTATGACGTCGTCGCCGCATAGCGGACATGCTCCGAACTTGGATTCATCGACATTTACCCGGCCGCTGCTGACGATGATCTGGTTCGTAAACTGTTTTATCTCATCCATGAACCGTTCCGGAGCGAGTACACCACTCTCTATTTTCTTCAGCTTCTGCTCCCACTCGCCGGTCATTTCAGGCGATCTAAGAATGTTTTCCCCCAGCAACGAAATCAGACGGCGACCTGTGGTCGTGGCCGTTAGTGTTTTTCGATTGCGTTCTATATATTGGCGCGCGATCAGTAACTCGATCGTAGCGGCGCGGGTCGCTGGTGTACCGAGTCCTTTCTCCTTCAGTGCTTCGCGTAACGCTTCTTCCTCCACAAATCTTCCGGCGGTTTCCATTGACGCCAGAAGTGTATTCTCTGTATAATGCTTTGGCGGTTTCGTTTCACATTCCTTGAGAAACGGTTCGTGTGGGCCAGTTTCGTTAACGACGAAGTTCGGCAATATTTGTTCATTCGGTTCCACGGTTCCAGCCCGCGATGAAGCCAAAGCCGTTTCTGTTTGCGGTTTCACCGGCCTTGAAGGGTATAATGACGTCCATCCGGCAGACTCAATCACGGTCCCCTTAGCCTGGAACGGGACAGCGTTACTGACGCCATTAACTGTCGTGATTTTCTTAACACAGGGCGGATAGAATGCGGCGATTAGGCGCGTGAGGATCGCGTCGAAGACCTTCATCATGGATGGATCCACAGCCGCGGGAAACTTTCCTGTTGGGATAATTGCGTGATGATCGGTTACTTTCCGGTCATTCAGTATTCTCGGGGAAAACGACAAATGCTGTAGGTCTAACATGCCTATCTCTTCGGATTTAACCGATTGCAGACCGCCGAGAACTTTAGGGACCACTGATTTCATATCACTGCTTAGGTACCGTGAATCCGTTCGCGGGTACGTGATTAACTTTTTTTCATAGAGACTTTGTGCTGTTTTAAGTGTGGACGCCGCCGAATAGCCGTAACGGCGGTTCATATCGCGTTGTAAATCAGTGAGATCGTAAAGTAGTGGCGGTTTAGACACCTCTTCTTTAGCCGAAATTGCGGCGATCTTAAACGGCTTGGCAACAACCTTTTTCAACAGCTGATCCGCGTCTTTCTGTTCGTAGAACCGATCGCCGGTGAACTTGAATCGGACTTTTCTATAGAGCGTGGAGAGGTCCCAGAATTTTCTCGCGTTGAACCCCCGGATTTCGTCATCGCGTGTTACGATCATGCAAAGTACGGGGGTTTGAACTCGACCTACGCTCCATAATTGGCGGTGTTTCCCGAATCGAATGGTATAACATCGTGTCGCGTTTAGCCCCACAACCCAATCAGCCTGACTCCGACATCGAGCGGCTTCGTAGAGATTGTCGAAGTCAGCTCCGGGCCGTAGCGTATCGAACGCTTTCCTGATTGCTTCCGTGGTCAACGAACTTAGCCATAGTCGAAAGAACGGTTTTTGCTCTACGCCGCTGAGCTTTTGTATGTATCTGAAGATCAGTTCGCCTTCACGCCCGGCGTCTGTGGCGCAGATCAACTGGGTAGCTGAACGGAATAGATTTTTTATTATGCGAAACTGTTTTCTGGAATTTTTATTATTAATAACCTTGAGGTCAAACGTTCTCGGATAAAAAGGTAAGGAATCCAGGCTCCAACGCTTTAAATTGGTGTCATAGTCCTCAAAGTCATGGAGCGTGACCAAATGCCCGTAGGCCCATGTTATTTGGTGGTCATTCCCTTCGTAGTACCCGTCATGTTTCTTGTGAGCGTGCAGAAACGCTGCTATATCGCGCGCAACTGACGGTTTTTCGGTCAAAATAACTTTCATAATAGTCTGCGATCCGTGGTGTGTAGGGATGATCGGCGTGTTGTTAACTTGCAGTCTAACTTAATACCGATTCCGGACAAGTCAGTGCCACGTTAGCGCGTATTTGATTTTTGCCTTAGACAGTATAGATTTTTTGCCGCGATCTAATCGACGAAATAATGGAATTCGGCGATATATCTGGGGGGCGGAACTGTGTTTTTTCGACCTGGTGTCGAATCATAGAGGGAAGTTGATGGACAAACCACCATATGTTTTATTGGCTCAGCTGGAGAACCAGCTTATCCGGAAAAAGATATCCCTGGAAGATTACAAAGATCAGAAGTTTGAGATTCTTCTACAGATAAAGGCTGCCGGCGAAACAATCATTCCACCGACGTTTCGAGACAAGCACAGTCGAGAAATCACCGACTCTCAAAGGTCCCCGTTTTGCTATATCCCATCCAGCCCATTTATCTTTGGTGAAGAGGACGCGTACGGCGAGGTTGGTTTTGGTATTTACATGGGGAAATATCCGGTGACAGTTCGCGAATTCTTGAACTTCGTGGAAGAGTCCGGATGGGATTATCCGGAAGAAGACGAAGAGAGAATGTGGGAACTTTGTCCCGAAGAGCGGTGCCCGGTTAGTAACGTTAGCTGGCTTGATGCGAAACAATATTGCCGGTGGCTGAGAGAGAAAACTGGCGAGTACTACAGTTTACCGAACGAAGAAGAGTGGGAATACGCTTCGAGAGGTATCGATGGTCGTATGTATCCTTGGGGCAACCAGCCGCCCGCCGCTGATTCCGGCTGTTTTCAGGGGTTCCACGAGTACCACAGCACGGTGCCTGTGGGGAGTTATCCGGGTAACGCGAGTCCTTTCGGCTGTCTGGATATGGTGGGGAACGTGTGGGAGTGGTGCGTGGATGAGTTCGACGAGCCCGAAGAATGCCGGATACTGCGCGGTGGATCCTGGTGCGACACGGCCGACTCCGCAACCTGTATTTCACGGATCAGCAGCCAACCATTGGACCTACGCGTCGATTTCGGCGGGTTTCGGGTACTTTATCTCACGGAGAAAATGTTCGCGGAATACCTTGAGACAACGGAAGATAGCGGGGAAGCCGAAGTTGAGAGCACCGGGTTGAAAAAAATCGCTGACGCCCCACTAGAGGAGTAGGCTTCGGACGATATTATTTACCTGGGATGGTTCCTGTCGGACAGCAGAGGGACTAACCCAAAACTCACTCTGCGTCTGGCTAATCGTCCGCAAACCCTTCTTCTCCTCCATTCGCTGCATTCGACGTCAACGTAGCTCCCGGTTTCTCCTGCAGGTGTTGAAGAATCTGTTCAAATATCGCGATCGTGTCTTCTGGCATCAGGCAGCTGCTAAACTCTTCGGGTTGGTAAGGTTCTATCGCTTCCAGATCTGCCGGATTCTCGCCCTGGGGCTCCAGTCCGTGACTAACGACAAACTCATGCGGGTTCGCGAACAGCGAAATGTTCGGGGTGTCCTCGAATTGTGCCTCAACATTCAATTCTACCCGCAGATACGCTAAGAACTGGCAATACAACGTAATATCCGGTATGTACAGGCGATCTTCGTCGAAAGCGCTGATTAACCCGGATTCATTGACTTTTGCGATGGTTTCGGCTACCCGTTCGATCGCGATAGACAAGTTCACGGCTATTTCACGAATCGTTTTCTCTACGTCCAATGTGATAGAGTATCGCGTATTCTCGGCATCGCGAGCCGGGCGGCCCCAACAGAGATAGGTAGTTAGAAGTTGGGACAGAACATGGTATGCGCAATTGGTGTTTATGAGCGGGTGCACGTTTGCGTTTGTCGCCCGGAGTCGATCGACGAGTGCTGTCACCACATTTCCCATCCACGGCGGCAGTTTGTCCAGTCCGCGTCTGACTAGGTCCTCGGTTATGACGACCACCTGCGTTTCCGTAATCGCCCGTACCGAGGCGGACCGGGGCGCGTCAGAGATCATCGCCATTTCTCCGATACAATCGCCGTCTCTTAAATTAATCAGGGGTACAGGGTTCCCGTCAACTATCTTAAAGACTTCCACTTCACCGGTGATGATCACGTAGGCTTGATTGCCTAGGTCACCTTCTTCCATCAGGAGATCACCGGGCTTGAAAAAAAGTTGTTCTGACGCGGTCCGTCCCTCGAGCAGATCATCGATGTCCTCATTCAGTTCATTGACCGTTTGGTACCGGTCATCCCGGTCGTATGCCATCGCCCTCATGATAATGCGGCAGAGCTCGGCCGGTAAACCCCGCTGCGGCGCGCGATCCTGCGGATGCTCGAAATCCCCGGTTTGCGCGGCCTCGACGATATCGACGACGTCGTCGCCGCAGTAAGGAGCCGTTAACGTAGCCATCGCGTACAAGGTTGCCCCAAGCAGAAAAATATCGCTTCGCTGATCCACTGATTCCGCATCGCCCTGCGCCATTTCCGGCGGCATGAACGCCGGTGTTCCTTTGATGTCTCCGTATCGGGTGGCGGTGCGATCACTTATCGTTTCAGCTAGCGGATCGATTTCTGCGACCTGAGACTCAGAAAGGTCAATTTCAGGTTCGGGATCGCCTAGCCGACGAGCCAAACCCCAGTCGACGACGAGCACCTCGCCGTAGTTCCCGATCATAATATTTTCTGGTTTAAGATCCCGATGAATAATGTCTTTGGAATGTGCGTACGCCATGGCATCACAAACCTTTCGGAAAATAGTAAGAAGTGAATAGATGGAGTACTTTTCGTGGTAGTTCTCCACCGAGTCTCGAATCTTCTTTAGTATGCTGTTCAGCGCCTCTCCCTCGATATATTTCATCGAGAAATACAACTTCTCTTCCTTCTCCAATACCCCTAGATCGTGGACAGGAATAATATTCGGATGTTCGAGCTGACCTGTAATGCGCGCCTCGTCGATGAAGTTGATAAACATCTGACGACTTTCCATGATGTGCGGCAGCATTACCTTCATCACGGTCATGCGCTTTAGATCACGATCGAAAACGCGGAGTATCGCGCCCATTGCACCCTGAGCGATTTGTTCCCTGACGATGTATTTCTCGCTGGCGCTGTTACGGAGTATGAGCTTCCTACATGCCTGGGTAGGATCGAAATCCTCCTCGATTGGAAAGATGGACTCTACGACTTGACTAGATGTTTTGGGTTCCACATCATCGTTAATCATAGATTGATTGAGCTCATCCGTACTCATTTATTTCTCCTGTAACCGATCGCTGACGGTGTCGTGCTGGCCAGTCGAAAGGTAGCCGCCGTTGGGCGATGGGCAACGTTCTGCTTTCTTGGTAACTGAAAACTGCAGTCATTCTGGAGTTTCCAGGGTAGAATCCGATTCGAGAGGAGGGTTGAACCTGTATTCCGGCTAACCAGGTAGACATTGCCACCGGTAATCTAGCCTGAATAATTCACCAGTATTCTGCTACGAACTCTAATCTCTGCTCAAATAAGCCGATTAGCTCAACTTTACATCTCAGTGAATGAATATTCACTTTCGCCGTCAAGTTTTCTCTAATCGATTTATTATGAGCGAGTTAAGCGTTCTCGCGACGAATCGCATGAATTAATCAGGCTAGTGAGTCGGTGGCAGGAGATGCCTAAAATCATTCGTTTCGCCGGGCCTACTCGCAGGCCAACTACCATTTTACTTCGGTGGCATCACTTGATCCATAGCTGCACGGGTATATTGTAACGATCACTCGGCGCGCGTCAATCGCCTCATGCCGGGGGGAAGGGCTAATCCTAAATCAAAATGGGAGGCACGTATGTTGAAGTTAACAAGATCATTGGTTGCTTTTGCGATCGCATTTGCGATTGCGGGAACCGCAAACCTCGCATTTGCCCACTGTGGAAGTTGCGGAGTAGGCGGGAAGCACAAGGAAAAGAAGGAGCACAAACATGAGCACGGTCACGATCACGCCAAGAAAAAAACAGCATGCGTGAAATGCTCTCATGAGAAGGCGTGTTCCGTAGACGACTGCCAGGATGCCGCGCACCAGGCAGAATGCACCTGCAAGAAAAAGAAAGCCGATTGCGCCAAGTGTGCTCACGCAAAAGCTTGCGCCGCTGAGGCCGCGAGTTGCGATGACCCCGCGCATGCAGCGGACTGTGTTTGTCCTAAGGACAAAAAGAAAAAGGGAAAGAAAGAATAGGACTCACTATCATGCTGATCGCGACCGTTGTTTGCGATCAACTCTGATTTAACTAAATGACCTGACGTATCTAATTTGTGCGTCAGGTCATTTTTTTTGTGCGAATAATTACAAAGTTACTTTGGCTGCATTGCGGTCATAATCCGCCGCCAGTCAAAGGTTAATATCCGCGGCGCGGCGCGTAGACTTTCTTTCGTGCTTTCGTCGGTCTGTGATTACGCTGTTGCTTCGGCGCAGGGCGTGCATCCACACCGGTTGCGGTACGAGCGCTTTCGCAGTGATATGGATGACTGGTATCGACCGGCACGGATTTACGGAGCAATTTCTCGATGTTACGCAGGTAATCGCGATCCTCAGCAGCACAGAAGGAGAACGCCATACCATCCAATCCCGCCCTTGCTGTACGCCCGATACGGTGCACGTATGTTTCCGGTTCGTTGGGTAGATCGTAGTTGATTACATGCGAAATGTTGTCGATATCAAGACCGCGCGCGGCTATATCTGTTGCGACAAGTATCCGAACGTCACCGGACTTGAAATCAGCTAACGCTTGTGTTCGTGCGTTTTGGCTCTTGTTGCCATGAATAGCGACGGCGCTGACGCCGGACGCCTTGAGTTTCGCGACGACCTTATTCGCGGCGTGTTTCATTCTGGTAAATACAATCACTCTGTCCAACTTAGCATCCTCAAGTAGCGATTTTAGCAACGCATCCTTTGACTGTTTCGGAACAAACAAAACCCTCTGCTCGATTCGCTCAACTGCCGGTTCATCTGGTGCGATCGTAATATGAACGGCTTTAGATACAAGTGTGTTCGCCAATGTGACAACCTCTCGCGACATGGTCGCAGAAAAAAAGAGTGATTGGCGTTTAGCAGGCAGTTTGGCGATTATTTTTCGAATGTCATGAATAAACCCCATATCAAGCATGCGATCTGCTTCATCAAGAACAAACACTTCTATGTTATCGAGGTGAATATGACGTTGTTGCATCAGGTCGAGTAGTCGCCCGGGTGTGGCGACTATAATATCAAGGCCTCGGCGTAACTTGCTTACTTGTGGATTCTGACTAACACCGCCGAAAATAACCGTGTGGGCGATACGTAAATGGCGGCCATAGATGCCGACACTATCACCGATTTGCCCCGCTAACTCACGCGTTGGTGCTAATACTAACACTCGCGGTCTCCCCGGCACGGATTTACGTTTGTTCTCGGTGAGATATTGCAGAATCGGCAACGTGAATGCAGCGGTTTTTCCGGTCCCGGTTTGAGCACACCCAAGCAGGTCACATCCTTCAACTAGGTGCGGTATGGCTTGCGCCTGGATCGGGGTTGGTGAACTATAGCCGTTATCGGATACCGCCCGCTGAAGTTGCGGGAGGAGGGTACTGAATACACCGTTTGGAGGGGGGGGGGTGACGTCGAATTGTTGCGATTCTGGCTTGTGTTTCTCAAGTGTCGAGACTTCCCCACCGTTTTTCGAATCTTCGGTACAATTCGCTGTTGAGATGTTAAAATGATTCTTATTCATAAAAAGTTTCCTTAGATTTTTAAAATATGCACAGATAACCAGCGTTGTCCTTGCATTGATTGATTATCATAAAGCTTTACGTTTTCTCTAGTTTCTTCGGAGATTCTATCGCGAAAGCTCTCGCGTATCACCTCTGCTAAATCGTATCGCACCACTGGATTTCATTTTCGGCGCGACTGCCGCGATTCTCGTTGCGGGGACGAACTTCATTTACTGAAATAGTTCTGCCGTTTAGCTCGTTATCGTTCAGATGGTCGAGGGCGTCCTGAGCCTCTTTCTTAGAAGCCATTTCAACGAAACCGAAGCCTTTTGAACTCCCCGTATCTTTGTCCTTGATTAGTGTAGCCGACTGAACTTCCCCGAACACTTCAAAAGCCGTTTTTAGGTCATTGTCGGTTGTATCATACGAAGGGTTTCCTACGTATATATTCATTCTACTTCCTTCTTTTAACCCCGGCTATGACATTTATATTCACGCCCCGAATTCCATAGCTTAAAACCTGAGGGGGAGACTGTCCCGTCTGTGTTCCAGGTCTTCAGAGGGGAATGCGTGCTTCTCTAAATCTGGAATTCGAACACGAGCACCGGCGGATGTAAGCTGCGGGCAGTCTAGAACCGGGGATTCTAAAGATACAGTGAACACTCTCGCTTCAACAATTGAAGTCGATTAGATCACTAAAGGAAGTCAATGCAGGTAGGATAAGAGGCGGGTAGGACTCAATACTGATGACTGCGTTTTTTATCCAGACCGTCACTATTGTCCGGAAACACAAATCCCTTAACGGTGGTACTATGCGGTCAGGAAGCATTAATACTAGCCGGTATACACAATTATTCCGAATCTTACTATGCGAAACGTAACTTGATATGGCGTCACTCACCAGACGGCTACCGATTTGTCTTGGTCTAAAACTCTTGACACCTTATTTTCTCAACAGCCCGCCGATCCCTTTTAATGCTCCTGAAACGGCCTCATTTTCCAACATCTTCTGTGTCTCGACCTTCAGATCGTTAAGCTGCTTCTGTTGCTCCGGCGTCAGGGTGAGCTGGGCGACTTGATTTATGATTGTAAGCGCGTCCCTATACTTCTGTTGGGTTACCAGTGCCTTCGCCTGCTCGATGAGATTTTGTGCTTTCGCAACCCCTTCCTGTGCCTTGTCATTCGCGTCGGCTGTTGCGCTCGAAACAGCTTCCTGCACCTTCTCCTTAGCTTCTAATGTCGTATTCGAAACCGCTTTCTGCGCTGCTTCCACTACGGCATCGGCTTGTTTTTGGGTATCCGCGACGACCGTCTCTGCTGCCTGCTTGACGTCGGCCACAATCTTTCCCTGTGTCTGTTGTACCTCCGACACGACGGAGCTCGCCGCTTGTCGGGCATTGGCAGTCGCGCTCTCTGTAGACGCCTGACCAACGTTTTCCTGCGTTGCCGCGCTTTCCTTCTTTCCGCAACCACTGAGGCAGACGGCGGCGCTGAGGCAAACTGTCCATGTACATTTCAATAATGATTTCATTTGGATGATCCTTCCGGTGGGTGTTGGTTTCTGATAGAGTTTATCGGTTGGTCGGCGAAAATCTGCTGATCACGCGTAACAACTCCGCATTGTATACCATCGTCATCGAGTTTTCGAAATATCGTTTGGAATGGCATTCGCTGGCACAATTGAGTCGTCCGAATATTCAACTGCTTGCAGTTTAGACTGGATGTGGTACGGAGTCAAGGGAGTCGATCGATGTCTTCGGTAACACCGATGTGGAAACATAAGTGTGACGACGACCATAGTACGTAAACGGAATATGGTTTGATGTCACTCATGACTCAAGAGGGTGACGAATTCTGGTCGCCCTAAGTTTGTAACGGAGGCTGGACCGTCGCCGCCCGAGTGGCTATGACGGTTAAAATTAACGCCAGCGATTCCGCCCAGCGGGATTATGAGTTTCGTCAAGGCGAAATACACAACCTGTTAAAAACAGCTATTTATACCTGCTAAAGCACAGATTATAACTGTTGCATCGCTCTTTGTTTTCCGCCATACATCGGCATGCCAAGCCCCGAATGGCCACAAACTTATTATAGGCAGTATTGTGACATTATCAAGATGAACGCTAACGTCGAGCAATTAGGAGCGGCTTACGAAATCAAACTGCACGCAGTATAATTTTTGGTCCGTATGGACTCCGCTCGTGCGGAGATAGCTTCGAATTTATCAGCCAAGAAATTCCGAACGATATTCTTTAACCGGTATCATGTCGCACTATCCGCTTTCGCGAGAGCGCCATAGCTTCAGCGGAGGCACTAGCCGACCCGGGGCAACGGCGGAAGTTACACGGACGACGCCTGGTCGAAAACTCTATGATTATCGGTATACATCAAAGCTTTTCGGTCTTCATGGAGTGATGCGACGGCATGTTACCCTGGAACCAAGCTCCAATCATAGTCTTTGTTCTCTCGTGACAGTCCCGCCGCGATTGCCACATCGAGGGTTAGTACGGCTGTACAAAAACGAAACGACTGGAGATATGTTCCTGTGCAATCGGGCGTCATATCATCTTCAAGACTACGGCGAACCATATCTGCATAGTTAACATTTGAACATGGCCGGACGAAAGCCTGGCTGTCCAAAAGTTCGCCTACCAACGTCATACCATGCGACGGCACAGCGAATTCGGAGTCAACAAACTCGGACGCCATTGCGGCCAAAGTTTCGTCTGTAAACTTGACAATCTTACATGTGTCAAGCCGCGACACACCTTTTAAGATATAAGCGATGTGATCCGGCCCGAAAGGAACGATTGCCAGATCCGGACCGATTTTCGACATTCCCATAATCCAATCTGCTAGACCTTTAATTTCCCTGAACGGATCTTGTGCGCATCCATCGAGCAAATGCATATGTCTCTCATTCAATCCAATCGGTTTTATTATTCTGGAGTAAATATAATTCGAAAAGGAATGAATCGAATCCTTAGGAATATTCAAGCGCTCATCAAGTTGAGAGATGTAAGCAATGCGGCGAAATCCGTGCAATAGATCAGCGTTTGAATTCAGAACCTCAACGAGTGATGCCCATATTTCCTTCGGTGTATTTCCAGTTGCGGCCATCATAATAAAATCCCGGTCTCTTGACAGATCAAAAAGAAACCGCGGCATGATATACTCGTCTACAACAATGCGATCCATATCCTTCTTATTACTTACAATCCGTGCGCGGTAGCGGAATGCACGCATCATTTTCTCTTTCCAAACCGTTGAATCTAATCCATCCGTACTAAAATTGGGCCAGTCCATCTAGAACTCCTTTTCCTAATTTATACCGAACGCCTTCTAGTTTTTAAAAATCGTTCGATATTTCTTACGTACTTGGTTTGATGTTATCCGAAAATTGTACTGCTTAATTCTTAATCCCGATTCAGAATGTCCGAGACTCTTCCCGCATGAGCGTGGATCCCGTCGATACGGGACGCTTATCCGGTCCGCACGAGCGGACTCCGAGAATATGGAGAGATCGCGGGCAGTATATCGAACAGGCTCCGTCTATCGCAACCGATTCCGAAGTACGGCTCGCAGGTAGGATGACAACCGTAATTACTACTTGCGGATTTCCTTGTTGTATCACAACTACATCTGCAATACACCTGGTCTAAACGAACGGGTGTCATGTCATTCACACTAAGAAAGCGTATGATCTGCCATTTTGTAATCTTCCTTGCGAATAGAATGTCTCGTTAGCAATGTATTTATCTGTCGCGTTGAAACTCCAGCACTTTTAGCTGTCTCCTTGATAACACCGTGATGCATGGTCAACAAAGCCGACAAATACTCTCGCTCAATTCGCTTAATCGCGTGTTCACGGACTTCACGCAGACTCATATTGCTTAGATTTACGGAATCGAAACCGTCGCCTTCTCCCTGCTGCAGATACGGTAGCAGATCAAATCGTATATTCGTCAATCCGAGGGTTGACGAGTGCCCGAGAATGTAAGCGCGTTCTATTATGTTCTCCATTTCACGGACGTTCCCCGGCCAGTTATGAGATTTAAAAGCGGCGTAAATGTCCTGGTTAATTTTTGGTATTTTCTTGTTGTATACGGTATCGAATCGATCAAGAAATGAATCGATCAGCATTGCGATATCTTCTTTTCGATCGCGCAATGCGGGGATTTCAATCGGAAATACGTTAAGTCGATAGAACAGGTCGGTTCGGAATTGTTTCGTGGCACATAAAGCCGGTAGATCATCGTTGGTAGCCGCGATGATGCGCACGTCGGTTCGAATGAGCTGATCCTCGCCTACTCTTTGTATAACGCGGTCTTGGAGTACCTGAAGGAGTTTGATCTGAGTAATTAGTGGAAGCGTTCCGATTTCGTCCAGAAAGATTGTGCCTCCAGATGCTACTTGGAATTTGCCAAGTTTATCCCGAATTGCGCCTGTATAAGCACCCTTCACATGGCCAAATAACTCACTTTCCATTAGAGAATCAGGTATAGCACTGCAATGGACTGAAACGAAGGGCTTGTTGCGTCGCTCGCTGAGACGATGAATCAGTCTCGCAAAAATTCCTTTCCCAGTACCAGTCTCGCCGGTCAGTAATACTGTCGCGTTAGTTCCTGATACCGACTCGATCTGTCTATATACCCCAGTCATTTTCGGGCTATTGGTCTCCGTTGCCAGAACATTATCCGGCACCCAAAGAAACTCTGGCATGATATCGGGACTGTTTGATTCATTCATGAGATTCGGCGGCATCGTAGCAATGTTTCATTTTGGGCAGTTTATACCTCGTGGGCTTGCCTCAAGGTAATTGAATTACATCACACAACTTCAGTAGTAAAAACGGAATTTTCACTTCTTCTTCACAACGGAATGAGAAGTTAAAGTTCCGGTAATTATGTGCTTGTCAAGTTATTGTCGATATCTTTGCCCAGCGTATTACTAATTATACCGAACGTCTTCATCCAGCATGCGGGACGAAATATTGTTTCCACCGCGGCGGATTTCGCTAGGCTCAACATAGATCATCTTAGGTAATGAATTCAATGTCGTCCCAAAATCGTACTGCTTGCAATATAACGATGCAAAAATCGTCCCCTTGATATAAAAATAACCATGATTGGCACAGGCAATGCTATGCCCGGCTGGACGCACGTCGTCACGTATCGAATTCAAGGTTTCACATTTAACACGGGAGAAGAAGTATGAATTCTAGAAGTAAGTTTGCACGCACCGCTATTATGTCTATACCTATAATATTTCTTTGCACAGTGGTTTCGTTATTTCCGCCAAGTACCAGGGCTGAGAATTCAGTGGATGGGACCGCAATTAAAGGTATGATTGAAGCGTTAGTTGATCTTGATAATGGTAGCGAGATAATCGGCATAAGTGTTTGGGACGATGAACGGGGACATGATTACTTGATTGAAGAGGACGAACGGGAGCTTGAGTTAAGAAAACACGTTAACAAAATTGTCAAGATTGTTGGGGCAGTGAAATCCCATGAATCCAACCTGTATTCGACGATCACCATTACTTCTTTTGAAGTATTAAAATGACAATGAACACATTCCTGTCCTCAAAACGAAATCATTCAATGCCTTACTATGAGTATTAAGAAAATAGTACTAGGATTCGATTTCTTCGACTCAACTAAGCACGCTGTCGATACGGTGACTTATTTGGCTAAACATTGTGGGAGTGAAGTCATTCCGGTTCATGCAGTCGATCATATTCCGTACCATTATGGATTAAATTATTGGCACCGGGTGTATGATGAACTCTATCCCCGTATGACGAAGTCAATCGAAACGGTTTCGTCGAACGGAGTTGCAGTGAGGCCACCCGAAATTAAGGAAGGGCGTCCATATGATGTTTTGTTAACGTCAGCGACCGAGTACGGTGCGGACTTGATTGTTGTGGGAGAATGCCGAAACAGTTTCATGGGCCGAGTATTTGGGCCGACTGCGAACAAATTGGTCCGAAATGCAAAGCAACCCGTACTAGCCATCAGATCGGGTGAGTTTCCTGTTGAAATTAAACGAATTCTTTGTGCGGTCGATCTCTCGGTTGCGTCCCGGTCCGTCCTCTCACTGGGACGATATTTAGCGGAGCATCTAGACGCGAACCTTGATATTGTGCATGTCGCGCCGGAAGTTCGGCGATATCCTGGTTTAAGCAATTTGGATTTTCCCGTTATGCCGATGGACGTCGACGGCGAGCTCAAGGATGACATGCTGGAACAACTGGCGGCCTGCAATGGGAGTGTAAAACTCAGATTAGAATCGATTTTTGATGATTATTTAAAAGGCTTCGATTTATCAGGGATTAGATATAGTACGTGGTTTCGGCAGGGCGTTCCGCACATCGAGATCCTGAAGATGGTTCGAGCGGGAAGCTACGATCTATTGCTAATCGGCCGAAAAGGCCAGAACAATATGCCGAGTGTTCTGATTGGTAATACAACGGAAAGAATCTTGGATGAATCTTTGTGTTCTGTGATCGTTGTGCCTCATGAAGATCCAGGAGAGTGTTGACCACGGTCAGAACCTAATTTATCCGGTGCGCCGATAGGAGTTGGCCTATGATTGTGAGTTGAATATAACGTTATCGCATGTCCAACTTATGGATTTATATGAAGATTCCCCTAAACTCAAGAGACTAAATACGACAAAGAGGACTAACAATGACGAATATTTCGCTGTGTACAATTCTCAAAAGGATTTACGTATTCATTACGGTGATTGCAATGAGCGTTGGAAATTATGGATTTGGTTATTCCGGCGCGGAACATATTGATACCAAGCAATCTAATTGCTTGGTTGATGACGACAGCGATTCCGGCGATAATTCGGACGACTGGAATAGTGATGACTTCTGGAGCGGTGATGATGACTCCGAAGACGACAACGACGGGGATGTAACGGAACCAGACGGCGACGAAGATAACGCAGACAACGCCACACCTGAAATTGATGACGGCACTGACAATGATGAAGACGACGACAGTGACGGAGAGTAAATTGCGTTAGACTGCAAGCAGTCGAATTTTCGACGATCTCTTGTCTTGCGGGCAAGGATTTTAGCGAACTTATCGAAAATCTGACTGGAGTTAGTATACATTTAATCCTCACCCACGAGCGGGCGAAAGCATCGGAGATTCGGCGCCGATCTTTCGTTCGTTACTAATATTGACCGAACGTATGTATACCTGCGTTCGGTCTTTTTTTTGCTAAAAACTCGGCCGCGAAACCCTCGGCTATTGTGGTAGGAACTCAATTTTTAGAACTTTTCTCAATCGTGGACGCATTTTCAGCCAGCTTTGTATTAGCTGCTTCCAGACGTTGGGCAAGTACTGTCATCGCCTTCTCCATCCAAATAGGCAATTTCTTTAAATTGTGAACAAATACCTCCTTACTCAGAACGATTACCTCTGTCCTTTCCGTCGCCATGGCGGTGGCTGACCGCGGGGCATCATTTATTAACGCCATCTCCCCAACCAGATCACCTTTGGACAACTTTCCCAGGACTAACTGTTTGCCGTCAATCGTCTTAAATACATCGACTTTGCCGCTTACGATATAGTAGCATGTTGTCCCGACATCATCTTCTTCGAGCAATTTATCGCCGGGCTCATATATTGCGCTGCCGCACTCCATCTTGCCTCTCAGAAGATTGTCAAGATCGGCGATCAATGCTTCTGCCGAGCTATACCTATCTTCCTTTCGCGGGCTCATTGCTTTCTTCATTATATTACATAGCTGAACCGACAGTTGGTTGTTATCCGCCATGAATTCTTCGGGTGGCGGATAGTCACCAATCTGGGCGCGAAGAATAACCTCCTTTAACTTCGAACCGGCGTATGGTACACGGTGGGTAAAGATATGATATAATGTCGCCCCTAGGAGGAAAATGTCGCTTGATTTGTCGATTTCATCGGGATTCGCGGTAGCCTGTTCGGGAGATAGGTAGACCGGCGTACCTTTAATTGAGCCACACCCGGTAGATAATGGTGTGGCATCCGCTATTTCCAGAGTCTCTGCGAGTGCGAGGTCGGGCGTTTCGTCAAAATCCTCGTCAAGATTCTTGGCTAAGCCCCAATCCATCATAATCACTTCCCCGAACCGTCCGACCATAATATTCTCAGGTTTAATATCTCGGTGGATTATATTCTTGGAATGCGCGTATGCGATAGCGTCACACACTTTGCGAAAGATTCCCACTAACTCGAAAAGATCGTATTTCTTGTGGTAACCTTCTTTATCCGCCTGAAGGTTAAGTATGATATCGTACAAAGACTCTCCTTGTACGTACGTCATTGTGAAGTATATGCCAAAGTTCGGAAGAAAGCCGATATCGTGCATAGAAACAATATTAGGGTGCTCGAGAAGACCCGTAATCCGAGCTTCGAACATGAAGCGCTTGACCATATCCGGATTATCTTTATAATTCGGCAATATCACTTTTATCACCGATTGACGCCCGATATCTTTGTCATAGACACAGTGAATGCTGCCCATCCCGCCTTTCGCGACTTCGTCGACGATATGATATTTCGATTCGCGATCCCCGCCCGTTAGGCTGTCCTTCAGTTTGTTTACTTCATCCCGGTCCTGTTCTTCCGACGCCATTTCAGGTGGTCCTGCGGTTGTACTTCGAAGAGAGGAATCGAATCCTCTGAATCTTGGCACGGATTTAACCCGAAGATCGTCTCCGTTCAGAACCAACGAAGAAAATACGAGATTCTCGTCGTTTTCCTTGGTCGGATTTTTAAGGCTAGGTTTCGTCGTTTTGAAGTTCAAACTCATAAAAGATTTCCGTTAAAGTGATTTGTTCGAATTATAGTCTTTTGGCGGCGTTGTGAACCTGTTTGAAGTGAACTCCCAGACGTCCGATACTCGCCTGACAGGCTCTCTACGGTACCTATGCGCTTATCGCAGGGCAGAAAATAGGGTAGCCTGATCTATGCATCAAGTTTCTACTGCGAGCATGTATCAGACCTGATCCAGATGAGTTATACCGCAAGCGGTATAATTTTTGGTTCGTATGGACTCCGAGAATGCGGAGAGACGACTTCAAAATGGTTGAGTAAGAGACTCCGAACGATTTTTCGAAAACTCCGCAATTGTTGGTATACGAAGGACGTACGATCCTGCGATCACGGGACTACACTAAGAGACCCAGCCGATATTTCAATATGGCATTAGCCGGTATGGAAACGGAGCCGAAATCCATCCAGATGAAATTTAACAAAGAAGGAGCTATACATACCAGTATAACTGTGGCAATTATAGGGAGCGGCAGTGTTATTATGACTCATAGAAGTTATTGCATTATCTATTGCATTATTTTTAGCAACGGTACCATGTTAACGCTATGTTAAGAATAATAAGGACGCTAGGTAGCCGGACATGGCTGAATTTTGTAATTTAGGACAGATTTTTCGCCCGTTATTTTCCTCCAAAGAGAAGTAAAAAATTGGTCCGATTTCTTGAGAACCTGTCCTTGTCACACGCCTCAAAATAGTTTACTCCGTTTCCCCTTTTGTTGAGTTAATAACACGGCAAAACTAATTCTGCCGGTTACTGCAAAGGAATGGCAATCCCCCCTGTCATCGCGAGCTCGGGATTTGACGTTAGATAGCGATACATTGTCGATTTGTGCGAATTTTAGAATAAAAATGTGACTTCTCCCGGGTGTACGAAAGTCTAATCACGAAGAGCGGGGCTGGCAGCAGAATACTGGTGAATTATTCAGGTTAGAATTTGAAGTTCATTTTGGATCGACTTCAGTGGACGGCTCTGCGCCTCGCTATCGGGAGTTTTTGGGATAGCGACCCGCATGTTACGGATAATATCAATTAATTACCACGGATTCATACTTTGATGAACGAAGATCAATCAACGAAACTGGGGACATTCGAAGGAGTATTCACCCCAACAATACTGACAATTCTCGGCGTTATAATGTATTTGCGACTGGGTTGGGTCGTCGGTAATGCAGGGTTGGGAGGCGCGATATTAATAATTGTCCTGGCAAAGATAGTAACTGTTACGACTGGGCTAGCACTTTCGTCGATGGCAACGAACGTGAAAATTGGCGCTGGAGGTGCCTACGCACTTATATCCCGGTCTCTAGGAGTTGAAGTTGGAAGCGCCATCGGGATACCTCTTTACCTTTCTCAAGCACTCGGTGCCGCGATGTATATTACAGGGTTCACAGAGTGCTGGTTAACGCTCTATCCGAGCCAGAACCCGCACGTCGTCTCGTCATTCGCTTTATTAGGGCTTCTCCTTATATCGTTTGTCGGCGCAAAAGTTGCGATGAAGACCCAATACCTGATTATGGTAATAATTATTCTGTCACTCGTGTCCTTCTTTATGGGGACCGGGGAGGGTCAGCATGAGATCGTCATGTGGGGGCAGTTCGAGAAAGCGCCGTTTTGGGCGGTATTCGCGATTTTCTTTCCGGCTGTTACGGGAATTACTGCCGGCGCTGCGATGTCCGGCGACCTCAAGAATGCCCAAAGAAGCCTGCCGATCGGTATCATGTCAGCCGTCGTAATATCGCTAATCATTTATATCGTAGTCGCGATTTGGTTTGATTATACGTGTACGACAGATTTACTCAACAGCAATTTTACGGTGATGGCTGATGCAGCGCGGTGGCGAATTCTGGTTATCGCCGGGATTATTGGCGCGACTCTGTCGTCCGCGCTCGGGACGATTGTTGGCGGTCCAAGAACCTTACTGGCATTGGGCCAGGATAAAGTACTGCCATTTTCCAAATATTTTGCTTACCAGAGTAAAAATGGTGAGCCTCGATTCTCGTTGATCGTAACTGGAATCATCATAGAAATAAATCTGCTTTGTGGTGATCTAAACTCTATCGCGCCCTTACTGACAATGTTCACTTTACTGACATATCTTGTGTTAAATCTTGCAGTATTCATTGAAAAAGGAATCGGGATTCCTTCATTTCGCCCCAGCTTCGAGATCCCTTTGTTCATTCCGTTAGTCGGCGCGCTTTGGTGCGTAACGGTGATGTTTCTAGTAAATGCTAAATTCGCTATAATTGCCATTTTCGGTATTCTGGCAATCTATTTCATTCAATTAAAACGTGAACTTGATACGCCGTGGGGCGATGTTCGCAGCGCAATGTTCTGTAGAATTGCCGAGTGGGCGGCTAAGAAGTCTGCACTAATGCCGCAACACGCAAAATCATGGAAGCCCAACCTAATCGTACCCGTTGAGAATCCAAAAGAATGGCTTCATATGATGAACTTTGTTCGGGATATCATTTGGCCGAGCGGTACACTACGAATATTTTCCGTTAGATCGAACGAAAAACGCGAAGGGCTGTTTCGACCAAAGCAGCAACGCGATAACCGTTTAGATGAGTTGAATCAGCAACTGCGAGAGTTGGTATTGCCGGTAAAGAAAGAGGGGGTTTTTACCGCTGAGATAACGGTTGAGTGTAAGGATACTTTAGAGGGGATCAGTGTGATTTCTCAGACCTTGAAGGGTGCGTTTTTTCCCCCTAACCTGGCTTTTCTTACGATGAGCGACGACCCAGCAAAGGATCGATCACTTCGAGAAATCATTTCGATTTACGCCCGTCAAAAGTTGGGGATTATAATCTTGTATCCTCACCCGAAAGCGGGGTTTGGTAAAAACGCAGCGATAAACGTCTGGTACCGAATCGGCAGTCAGAATCGCGATCTGATGATATTAGTTGCCATTCAGCTACATAGAAACTGGAATGCTGATCTGCGCCTAATTACTGTCATACAGAAGGACGAGCAGAAAGGGGAGGCGATTCGTTTTCTCGACGGCATAATATCATCCGCTCGAATACCGGTATCGACCGAGAAGGTCTTTATGCGAGGGGACTATGTGTCTGCACTAAAAGACGCGCCGTTCGCGGATTTGAATATCTTCGGCTTCGCGAAGGAGTCTGATATCGCGATGATGCACGATACCATTAAACTTGTCGAGTTTTCGTGCCTGTTCGTGATGGAGTCCGGCCACGAGGATGTGTTAGGGTAGTCGTCAAATGTGTCCGCTAAGGAATTGTACTGCTTGTTGTCCAATCCCGATTCAGAATGAGATCGCGGGCAGTAACTCTAAATAACGGGACTTTCTGGAAAATTGAAGTAGAGTACACAACCTCTAATCAATTGTCGCGGGGCAAGCGTCGGGGAATTAAACCCACTGGTGGGATTAAAATAGTGAGCCGACAAAAAGGGTAATTAAACAGAATCGGTATAGAACATAAAAATGACCGATTACATTAAATACCCGGTATAATCAATCTACCCATTCACAAAAGGAGAGAATGCCATGGAGACGATACTTCAACAATTAACGGAATCAGCGGGTGGTTATCTGCCCAAGATCATTGGGGCTATCGTTATTCTGATTGTGGGTTGGATAGTCGCCTTAGGGGTTAGCGCCATTGTGCGGCGTCTCTTAAAGAAGACCTCTCTCGACAACAAAATCGCGAAATCGATTTCCGTCAAGTCCGATTCAATAGAGATTGAAAATGTACTTGCCAAGATAGTGTACTATCTAATTATGTTATTCGTGGCCATGGCAGTTTTCGTAGTCCTGGGGTTGACTCAAGTTATCGACCCCATTAATAATCTTCTGGCCCAAGTACTGGAGTTTTTACCAAGGTTCGTAGGCGCTGGTATTCTTGTTTTGGTTGCGTGGGTTATTGCTGCAATCACAAAGGCGGTGTTGTCCCGAGCGCTTGATTCCATAAAGCTGGATGAAAACCTTGCCAAAAAGGCGAATCTGAGCGCCGCCGACGGCATCTGCCTTTCAAATAATATTGCCGAAGTCGCCTATTGGCTCATTTTTCTCCTGTTTCTTCCAGCCATTTTGGGTGCCTTGGGAATGCGCGGGATTCTAATCCCGTTTCAGTCACTTCTTAATAAATTCCTCTTATTTGTACCTCACCTCCTATCCGCCGCAATCATCCTTCTAATTGGATGGTTTGCCGCGCGAATAGTTCAGAAAATTGTAACCAGCCTCTTGGCCGCCACAGGGGTAGATAAGTTCGCCGATAAAATTGGCCTGAGCAAAGCTTTAGGAAAACAAAAGATATCAGATGTTCTGGGGTTATTGACATACGTCATTATTTTAATTCCGATTGCGATTGCGGCACTTGAGACTCTTCAATTGGAATCCCTTACACGACCAGCATCCAATATGCTCAACAGCCTACTGGAAGCAGGTCCGGCAATCTTTAGCGCTACCATAATTTTAGTGATTTCCTATGTGTTGGCACGGTTTGTCGCTTCCTTTGTGACCGGTGTATTGGGAGGCGTGGGCTTTGATAATCTCCCGCGTCTTCTGGGGATGAAATCTAATGGTAAAGACAGACAAAAGAACCCATCTGAATTGGTCGGATATTTAGTGATCGTTTATATCATGCTTTTTGCAACGCTGGAAGCATGTGCGCAACTTCATTTTGACTCGCTGGGAGAATTAGTAGTAAGATTTATTCTCTTCAGTACCAATATTCTTTTAGCAGCAGTAACCGTTGGTGTAGGATTGTATATAGCGAATCTGGTGGCAAACATCATCAAGGACTCGGGAATTCAAAAATCCCAACTTCTCAGCTCAATTGGTCGCGTCTTGATTTTGATACTAGCGACATCGATGGCCTTGCATCAAGTCGGAATCGCAGAAGAAATTGTCAACCTTACTTTTGCCCTCTTGCTAGGTGCCGTTGCCGTTGCCGTAGCTCTATCTTTCGGGCTCGGTTGCCGCGACATAGCGGCTCGGGAGCTTGACGGCTGGATAAACAATTTTAAAACAAAAAAATAGCCGAACACCTTTCTGTTTGAAACAGTATCCTGCCACCGGTTGCCAGCCCTGCAAGGGGGTGTTATAGAGTTCGAGCTACCCCTCTCTAAAATCCCTGTAATAACTGATATTCGACGTAATTTCGAATACTCTTTTCGTCGAGCCCTACAGTGCTGGGACAATATCCTGCAATACAAGAATGACGCCCTCAACTTCGTTGCCTCAACAGATAATTTCGATTAACCTTGTGAGTGCGACTACGAAAAATACGCAGATGCATGAAGAGCCCAAAAAGGAGCAGGATTGTGAGATCAATTGGCACGATTAATGCTTTCTCACGCTGTCGCAATTTCCTAAAGTTCTTCAGTCGATATTTCACCGAGTTCGTCAAGCTGGATCGATATCCGATGAACATCGCCCTCAAGCAATAAACTTTGGATGACTGCTTAAAGGGCTCTGTGAGGCATCGAAATAGAACCCGGAGCGATTAATTCTAATGAGTCACAGAAAAATAGGGAATTATGCGAGTTCGAAAATGACTCCACTACCGGTTGTTTCGAATTATGACGTGATGATTTGTTCGGTTCCGACGCTGTCAACGTTGCAGCTGAGACGCACGGTATTGCGACCGCGCCTTTCGTGCGTTCAGTGCATTAACGTTGGTGACTCGGATCGAGAAACCCGTCACTATGGCGCGTTTCGGTATACAAACCTTATTGGCGTTGCCTCGGTATACAGGCAGCCTCCGCCACAACGCCCGGACGTAATGGCGTGGCGGTTACGGGGGATGGCCGTGACAAAGGTCGCTCGGCATCAGGGCATCGAGGAAGAATTATTGCACGAATGCGTAAAATACACCCGAAGTAAAAAGGGGAATTTATTCTGGTGTTACGCAAGAAAGTCAGCGATCAGGTTCTACAAAAGGAACGGCTTTTCCCCGAGCGGAGAAATCTTTGATTTTCCTGGTGTCGGACCAGTTGTTCTAATGATCTACGACATCTCCTTAGTAAAGAAAAAACATGGCACAGCGGAGAATATTACTTTCGGTACGGCACCGGTTTGCTCGTCTAACGAAAAGATCCCTTTAGACTAAAATAGTCAAATAGAAATTTATTTCTTAGTGTGGCATAGCCCCGAGGGGGACCCGGGCCGTGTGATAACACGGGCTGGGCCGAGGGGCGGGAATAACCGGATCCCTCCTGATTTCACCAGACCACCT
>JAJFLP010000110.1 GCA_021772635.1 Verrucomicrobiota bacterium
CTCGTTCATAATAAGACGATTGGAGAAGGCGCCACGGTGAAAGTGAATTTTCATTCACTAAGATGTGAAGTCAAGCCAATCGGTTTATTTGAGCAGAGATTAGGGCTCGTAGCAGAATACTGGTGAATTATTCAGGCTAGATTACGGACTGCGTACGGCAGAGCCTTTTCAAGTCTCATTCTGCTGGACAGCAGAATGGTTTGCCAAGGGATTTGCACGCGATTAACTCTTAGTTTTCCAAACAAAACGCCCGTGGTGGCCACAACTTGGAGTCTAATCAAATCCAGGGAGAGAAGGGGTACACGATACCTTTACAAGGTGCTTTTTATTCTTCTCACGCCCAACCAGTTCGGATTGATCGATAGCGTAATGATTATCAATTCCGGTTGAACTTTACGATTTGAGATAATATGTTAATGGCGTCGCCACAGAACAGAAGAAGTGCCCACACCACTGAATATTGGACGGGTCGCCTAGCGTCCCGCATGCGGGACGAAATACGAATCGCAATCTCTTACGCAATTAATTCCAGAGCGACCGAAAAAATTGGGCTGTTTGCGGTCGAGTTGCAATCGGGGATGTTTAGGCTATTTGAGCTGCATCTCCTCAGGATCTAGTTATGGGAAAACGAACATTAATGTCTTGCTGGAAACAGTATGAGAAACTGTCCGGCGACTACCTCGACGAAGAGAAAGACAAAGACGCTACTATCGCGAAACTGTCGGATTTGACCAGAAAAGCCAACGCCGATCAAATTGGGCATGCATTGCTGAGATTATTCGTAAGCCCGCACATTCCAGCCTGCAATACTCTCGATTTCTCCGTATTACACAATGGCGGCGGGCTCCCAGACTGGGAGACGTCCTTCGATACCGAGTCGGGTACGATGTTGGTTAATCCGGTAACGGTAATTCAGTTTATAAAGAAGATTAAAGTACTCACGCCGGAAGCGATCGATCGAAATGACTTCGTCATCTGTCGACATACCAGCTTCCTGCTGGAAATAGCACGGTTACCGGTGATCTATATTGTATTCCTTCTTGTCCTTCAACGGGTGGCCTATATTATGGAGATCACGCACCTCGAGAAACGAGGTGGTATTATCGAAATCGCAGAAGATGAATCGTACCATACCCTCCTTTGGGCATTCAAAGAATTAGAGATTTTCGTAAAAAACACGTACGGCGTCAACGTGCGTGCGCACTACGGTATCTCCTGGTACGAAGCCGAATGGATCACCGGACGCTGACATCGTCACTTTACCACTGATCGCCTTCGCGTTTTCGAGACTCCAGAAAAACTGCTTGCAATTCGCTCTATTTCGGCAAATCTTCGGGTTTCAACTCGCTTAAGCGAATGCCTGCTTGGTCTTTTGGTGAGATCGTCGGCGTTGAGACAGGCCAGTTTATCGCGAGATCCGGGTCATTCCAGAGTATGGTGTGCTCCGCGTCCGGGTTATAGAAGTCCGTACATTTATACGCAAACATGGCCTGATCCGACACAACACAGAATCCGTGTGCAAACCCCGGCGGAACCCACAGCTGCATCTTATTCTCTTCGGTTAATTCATAGCTGAAGCAACGCCCGAATGTTGGTGAATTCAGACGAATATCAACAACAACGTCGAACACAGCCCCACGTACAACCCATACCAACTTCCCCTGTCCCTGCGGGTGCTGGTAGTGAAGTCCACGTAATGTCCCGCGTTGCGAAGACGACAGGTTGTCTTGAACGAACGTCGTACCATCCCCAAGCTCCACGTACTTGCGCAGATTATACGATTCCATAAAGAATCCGCGTTCATCTGAGAATACGTCGGGTTGAATTAATAGTACGCCCGGTAAGTCTGTGTGAGAAATATTCATGGAATTACTTTCGTTATGTGATTCGCTTTCCTGTTTTCTTATCGCCAGTTCACATATCGACGATGATATTTCCCGTATCAGGGTCCAGCATCTATACTCATCGTCTTCGAGTTTTCGAATTATCGTTCGGAATCTCTTAGCTGAGTAATTAAAAATCGTCCAAAAATTCAACTGCTTGCAGTTTAGTATCGCACCATGTGCGCACCAGCACCGATTCCTTCCCTTAACAACTCAACAACCCGGTAACCTAGCAAGTATCTCTAACCGGTATCGGGCAACAAATATTTAGAAACGAATATCCAACACCGAATGTCCAATGTTCAAGGATTCACGGCCCCAACGACTTCCCCTACCAGCATCTAGGATCCAGCGTCTGGCATCGCACTACCGGCGCATCAAAATCCGGCACGGCGCCACTTGAGCACCGGCTAAACTGCTCTGCCTTCGATGACGTCGTGCAGGTACTCCCCGTACTCGCCGTTCTGAAATCGCGTCGCTAGCTGCTTTAGCTGGCCGATATCGATAAATCCCATACGATAGGCGACCTCCTCGATACAGGCGATCTTCAGTCCCTGACGCTTCTCAACGGTCTCTATAAAACTCGACGCTTCGGACAGCGAACTATGTGTCCCGGTATCAAGCCACGCCATACCGCGTTTCAATATTTCGACTTTCAGTTCGCCGCGATTTAGATAGGTACGGTTCAGGTCCGTAATTTCAAGTTCCCCGCGCGGTGACGGTTTCAAGGATCTAGAATACTCCACCACATTATTATCATAGAAATAAAGCCCTGTCACAGCATAGTTAGACTTCGGATTTTTCGGTTTCTCCTCGATACTGACCGCGCGGCTATCGCCGTCGAACTCCACGACCCCGTACCGCTCCGGGTCTTTCACGTGGTACGCGAATACCGTTGCGCCCGACGGTCGCCCGCCGATCTGCTGAAGAAGAGAGCCCAACCCGCGCCCGTAAAAAATATTATCGCCGAGTATTAAGCTTACGTTATCGTCGCCGATAAACGTCTCCCCGATAATAAAAGCCTGTGCTAAGCCTTCCGGTCGAGGCTGTTCGGCATAACTGATTTCTAAACCGATATCGTTCCCGCTACCGAATAGGTCTCTATATCGCGGTAGGTCCTGGGGCGTCGATATAATAAGCACCTCACGAATTCCCGCTAGCATTAGTGTCGACAGCGGGTAGTAGATCATCGGCTTATCGAAAACCGGCAGCAACTGTTTACTGGCTACAAGCGTTAGAGGATGCAATCTTGTGCCGGCACCGCCAGCCAATATAATACCTTTCATAATAACCCCAGTCGTTTAGAAAATACTGAATTGTCTTTGCGTTTTGCGCATAATCCTGAATCAAGCAGTCACGTCATCAGCTCGACTACCGTCGGAACCTTTTGTTAGAAGGTAACGCTGTACTGGCGAACTTAGATCCATATCATGAACTTTTCCAATCGGCAGGAACTCAGCCCAAATTACTTCCCGATTATCAATGTTGACCTGCGGACGCTGCGGTAAAATCAGGTCGTAGAAGTAAATTCGGTCGCACCGAAATTGAGATTGGTTAACGACCTGCCTCACATACACTAGATCGTCAGGCTGACATAAGATACCTACTTCTTCCCATAGTTCACGGACGGCGCCTTCTAATATTGTCTCTTTTTTCTTTACCCCTCCTCCAGGGAGCGAGACCTCGTGTCTGTAAGAATTTTTAATTAGCAAAAGGTGCCCATCCACGTTTACCCCGACGAATACGCCGGCTATGTCGCAGCGACCGAACCGATAGTAGATGCCGAATAACCGGTATGCGACCACATAACATAACTGACAAAATTTATTAAATATTCTTACCATAATACACTGATTGTTTCGGACCTAATCGGCTGAAGTTCCGCCGCTGACCCGGACCAAGCTCGCTTTGAACAGCAGCGATGTTTGGTGTGTTCACGTTTATGTACTACATTTACCCTCGTTATCTGTAAATCGCCGGCGAGTCTTCGAATCATCGTTGCGAAATTGCTTTGTGCGATCACATTTGCGATATCCGAAAACTCAACGGCTCAGGTCGCCTATGGCACTCTCTATAAGCGTCTCGTACTAACGTGATCCTCGCCGATGCGGGAATAGTCTGTCCTACGGACCGCCGGACGCGCTTAAACTTAACTGTCTAACCTATAGGAAATTTTGATATGGCGAACAACGAAACAATACTAGTGACCGGCGGCTGCGGCTTTATAGGCTGCAACTTCGTTAGAATGATGATTAACAAACATCCGGAAGTGGAAATCGTCAACTTTGATGCACTCACGTACGCCGGGAATCTAGACAACCTCACCGATGTCATGGATTCCTCGCAGTATCATTTCGTACGTGGCGATATTCAAGATGCAGCGTTGGTAAGTAAAGTCATTGCGGACTACGAAATTTCCGGGATAATTAATTTTGCCGCGGAAAGTCATGTCGATCGTTCGATAACCGGCCCTAAAGTTTTTATCGATACGAATGTTTCGGGCACGTTAAATTTATTACAGCAGGCGAACGAGCATGGAATAAAGCGTTATCTGCAAGTATCCACAGACGAAGTCTACGGGTCGCTCGGTGCAACTGGAGCATTTACCGAAGAATCCCCGCTTTGCCCGAACTCGCCGTATAGCGCAAGTAAAACAGCGGCTGACCACTTCGTCCGCGCATATCACCACACATTCGGTCTGGACACCATTGTCACCCGATGTTCAAACAACTACGGTCCATACCAGTTTCCTGAGAAACTGATTCCGCTTATGTTCAACAATGCGCGCATCGATAAACCACTCCCGGTTTACGGAGACGGGGCGAACGTCAGAGATTGGATATACGTAAACGATCATTGCGAAGCGATATGGGCAGCATTTACCAAGGGAACTCCGGGGGAAGTATATAACTTCGGGGGCGCGAGTGAAAGAAACAACCTTGAGGTCGTAAAAGCAATCCTTTCCTACTTCAATAAACCCGATTCACTGATCAAATTTGTAAAGGATCGTCTGGGTCACGATCAACGGTACGCGATCGATGCTACCAAAGCACTCACAACCCTCGACTGGAAACCAAGCGTTACTTTCGAAGAAGGGTTAAAGATGACCTTGGACTGGTACAGCACCAACCAAAAATGGATCGATAACGTAACCTCCGGCGAATATAAATCTTACTACAAGAAAATGTACGAATCTGAAGGGTGACCCCTAGCCTGATTAATTCACGCGATTCGTCGCGAGAGAACTTAACTCGTTCATAATAAGACGATTGGAGAAGGCACCACGGTGAAAGTGAATTTTCATTCACTAAGATGTGAAGTCAAGCCAATCGGTTTATTTGAGCAGAGAT
>JAJFLP010000012.1 GCA_021772635.1 Verrucomicrobiota bacterium
TTCTGCTGCGAGCTCTAATTTCTGCTCAAATAAACCGATTGGCTTGACTTCACATCTTAGTGAATGAAAATTCACTTTCACCGTGGCGCCTTCTCCAATCGTCTTATTATGAACGAGTTAAGTTCTCTCGCGACGAATCGCATGAATTAATCAGGCTAGAAGATCGAATCAGCCCGTCCAGCTCTGTCCGGTCATGCAGAGTCAGCTCATTGCCTCCTCAATTTTTTCAAACAATAGATGTGGATTAATCGGCTTAGATATATAATCATCCATTCCCGCTTCGATGCAACGAATCTTATCCTCTGCCATCGCGTGCGCGGTCATGGCGATAATAGGTATATGATTACCGGTTTCTAACTCATTTTTCCGGATCGCGCGAGTGGCGGCAATGCCGTCCATTTTTGGCATTTGCACATCCATGAGAATTAAATCGAAATCGTGATTCTCAAGCGCAGTTATCGCTTCCTCCCCGTTATTCGCAACCGTGACGCGATGTTCTTTCTTTTCCAACACAGCGACCGCGAGTTTTTGATTAAATAACGTATCTTCGACGAGTAGAATATCGTGCGAACGAGGTTGGGCTTGTTCGATCATAGCCGTCTGTGGGGGCGGCGAGTCTGAGACGCTTTCCACAGGCCTACCTGACGGAATTTCGATATGGAGGACCGATTTGATCGCGTCCAGCAGGTCGAATTGTGTGACCGGCTTGGTGAGACAGAAATCCAATGTCGGTTCGTCAGGCAACGCCGATTGAGATTTGCCCGTTGACAGTAACATAATGATTTTCATGTCCGCCAAATCATTGTGTTCTCGAATGCGTCTTGCCAAACTGAACCCGTTTTCACCGGGCATGTCCGCATCAATAAGGACTAAAGGATAGGGACAATTTTCCTTTGCCCGGAGTGCAAGCATGTCGAACGCGTCTCGAGCGCTCGCAGTAATTGTGGGATTCATATGCCATCGGGTAATTAGCTCAGCGAGGATACGGCCATTCGTCAGATTGTCGTCGACGACTAACACCGGTAGTTCACGAACACTGACTAAATCTTTGGTGACCGATGACCCCGCGGCTGAGAAGGAAACGACATCTAAAACGACCGTAAAGTGGAAGGAGCTTCCTGGACTTTCGGATTCGGATTTGGTTGAGCGGGACGGGCTTTCCACCCAAATTTTGCCCCCCATCATCTTGACAAGTTGCGAGGATATCGCCAGGCCTAAGCCGGTTCCGCCGTACTCGCGCGTGGTTGAGCTGTCCGCTTGACAGAATGCGTTGAATATTTGCTTTTTCTTGTTCTCGGGTACTCCTATTCCCGTGTCAGTAACCGAGAAATGCAGCATACAATTCTGCTTCGTGTGTCCCTGCAGCACTGTTTGGTCGGGATTAAAATCCGTCCCGCCGCCGATTTCGCTTTTCTCGACCTGGTCAGGATCGTCTGTTCGATTAATTTGGACGATGACTTCACCTTCATCCGTAAATTTTATAGCGTTGCTCACAAGGTTAATGACTATCTGTGACAGTCTTCGCGGATCACCGGCCAAAATATCGGGGACATCTTTATCAACGCAAAACGCCAATTCCAGGCCTTTCTTATGAGCCCGAAGGGCAAGAGTTTTCATGGTCATTCCGATATTCTCGCGAATGCTAAAGCGTATGAGCTCAAGATCAAGCCTCTCCGCTTCGATCTTAGAGAAATCGAGAATGTCGTTGATAAGTCCCAATAACGAGTTTGAAGAGACTTTTACTGTCTCAAGGTACTCAGTCTGAATATCCGTTAGTTCGGTGTCCAGTGCGAGTCCGGTCATTCCAATAATAGCGTTCATCGGTGTACGGATTTCGTGACTCATTGTAGCGAGAAATTCGCTCTTCGCCCGGGTGGCTTCCTCAGCCTCTTCTTTAGCAAGTCGCAATTCTTTCGTCCTTTGCTCGACCCTTTCCTCAAGCGCCTCATTTACGTTCGTAAGCTTCGAATCACGATCATCGATCTCACAAAGCATTCTGTTAAACGCGTCAGTTAATGTCCCTATTTCATCCGGATTATATTTTTTCGCACGGACACTGAAATCCTTGTTATCGGAGATTTTCTTTGCAGTGTTAACGAGATGGATGATTGGCTGAGTGTATACGTCATGGAGCACTAGCGACAGGGCTAAAGTGATGATCAGAGTCAGCGCGACGGTGATCATCGTGGTATAGACGAACTGTCGCTCGCGGCGAATTAAATCGGCGTTATTCGCCTTGATGTAGATAGTTCCGAGAGTTGAGTTGCCGAGTATGATCTCCTGGTGAAGTATAAAAAATCCGTCTTTGTATGAGTATTTACTGCCACTCGGAGGAACTTCCGGTAGAGTGATTGGTGTTTTATCGCTCTGAAACGTTGCGAACGGCTCGTTGCTGCTATCGTAGATTCGCGCCGCAATTATCGATTCTTCTACTTGCAGGGAGCGAAGAGTCGCATTTGCGGCCTCCTTATCACCAAACATCAACGAAGCCTCGCAGCTATTGCCGATCACTTCGGCTAATATCTTTAGCCGCTTCCAATTGGATTCCTTCAGGAAGCGTACATCTCCGTATATGAATACGGCGCATACGATTCCAATCGCGAGCAACGACGTCGTCATCGTAATCGTGATTAGTTTCTTCTTTACCGATAGTTTTCCAAACCAACTGACACGTTTCATTGTTTTTTCTAATCGTATATGTAGCGATTCAGATCAATCGACGCACTGGAGCAACGACTCGGGTGTGCGGCGTTTACGCAATCGGAAGTTATCAATTCCGGCGCAGGGATAATCTTAAGTTCACCATAACCCGCCGAAGATAAGATACCACCAGTCCCAGATCCAGCGAACTTTTCGTTAAATTTTCTTCGTAATCGTACTCGTAATCATAATCGTAATCCCTTTCCGAATTTCACTTCGAAAAACCAGAAAGATTACGAGTAAGAGTAAGATTACGAATCGGAACTGATATAAGTACTACCAGCATGCCTCCGAAAGACGGTATCGCCCCGGGATTCATGATATTGGCCCCGCGGCCGGTCATCGTTTTCGGTATGCTACGCGATATCGAAATCGCCCGCACGGCAAATGAATCCGTGATCTTCAATTGAATTTGAGTTGCTCCGACCCCGTGTTTCGCGTGGTCCTTAGATTGAAGACGATCGAGTATTATTTCGTTCTGGATTTCGGGCACTGACAACAACAGGTTAAGGTTTGATGTAGACATGTTCTTAAACGATCGTACCAAAGAGGGCCCCGATAACAGCAGTAAGTCCCATAGCCAGCGTTCCCCAAAAAGTAACTCGGGCCGAACCGACAATTACGCTCGCTCCACCGGCCTTCGCTGCCATCCCTCCGAGGAGTGCCAGAAATGACAGAGAACTAACCGCAACCAGGATAATCAAGCCTGATCGGGGTGCGATTAGAACGACTGACAGTGGCATAATTGCTCCTATGGCGAAGGTGGCAGCCGACGCGATAGCAGCCTGCATAGGACGCGCACTGTGCGTTTCTGTCAGGCCGAGTTCATCGCGAGCATGGGCCCCCAGCGCATCGTGAGCCATCAGTTGAGCGGCGACCTGTGCGGCGAGCGAAGCATCCAGCCCTCGACTTACGTAGATTTCCGCGAGTTCTTGTCGCTCGAATGCCTCATTAGTTTCAATTTCCTGTCGCTCACGCTCAAGATCGGCCTTTTCCGTGTCGGCCTGCGAGCATACCGATACGTATTCGCCGGCAGCCATTGACATTGCACCCGCAACCAGACCGGCAATGCCGGCGATTAACACATCATCGCGAGTAGCTTGCGCAGCAGCGACGCCGATCACAAGGCTTGCGGTCGAAACAATGCCGTCATTCGCACCGAGCACCGCCGCACGGAGCCAACCAATTCGATCGCTGTAATGTCGTTCGGAGTGATACTTCAGCATTCACTATCTCCTAAAGAACACATTTTTATCAAGATTTCGGGATATAAAACTATTGCTCGCAATATACAAGGCAACCGGAACGAGTATATTACCGGTCATTTGTTTTCGGGATTATACCCGAAATTATCATCCACGCAGCTGCGGGACTTCCCGCTTCGATGGCAGGGCGAATCTCGGCGGATGATATCTTGCTTAGCTGGGCAGATTGATCTCTAAAATTTTACTGCTTGCAGTATAAAAATTGAAAGCTTATGGATAGTCTAACTTATCACACACGTGTGCTTGAAATCGTTGGCGATATAATTCTGGTGCGCGCCACAGGAGTCGGACTCGGTGATATCGCTCACGTGGAAAACATCGACGGTCAAGTGTCTCTGGCCAAAGTCGTTGAACTCGATCACGACTGTGTCAGCCTCCAGGTTTTTTCCGGCGGTAAAGGACTGTCAACTCGCGCCCGGGTTCGTTTTCTCCAGCATCCGTTGACCGTTACCTATTCCGAGAACATTCTCGGTCGCATTTTTCGCGGTTCCGGCGAGCCGATTGATGGCGGACCGGAACTCTCAACGGATCCAACGATCGACGTAAAGGGCGCTACGGTTAATCCGATGATGCGGATCTTGCCGCAGAAAATGATCCATACCGGTGTGCCGATGATCGATCTTTTTAATTGCCTCGTGGAAAGTCAAAAGATACCGATTTTTTCGATCGCCGGAGAACCGTATAACGAATTACTGGCGCGAATCGGCTTTCAGGCGGACGCCGAAATTGTCGTCTTTGCCGGGCTCGGACTCATATTTGATGACTATCATTTTTTCCGCACATCATTTGAGGAACACGGTGTTTTTCATCGAACGGTTATGTTTGTCAATCAGGCGTCTGACCCGATCATCGAGCGTATACTGGTTCCGGACCTTGCACTGGCGGTCGCCGAACGTTTTGCTGTCGACGAAGGAAAACGTGTGCTTGTGTTGATGACGGATATGACGGCCTATGCCGACGCAATGAAGGAGATCGGCGTCGCCCTGGAACGCATCCCTGCAACCCGCGGGTATATGGGTGACCTGTACACCCAGCTCGCGACGCGTTATGAAAAAGCCTGTGATTTCAAAAACGCCGGGTCAGTGACCATTCTGACCGTAACGACCATGCCGGGCAATGACGTAACCCATCCGGTTCCCGACAATACCGGATACATCACTGAGGGGCAACTCTATCTTCATGACGACATGATCGATCCATTCGGTTCTTTGTCGCGTCTCAAGCAACATGTGATCGGCAAGACAACGCGTGAAGATCACTCCCAGATAATGAACGCGATGATTCGCTTCTATGCCAATGCCAATGAAGCGGAAAAAAAACAGGCCATGGCATTTGAATTATCGGCCTTTGATCACCGGCTCCTCCGCTTCGGCGAACTGTTTCGTAAACGGCTCCTTGATATAAATGTAAGCATGGCATTAAACGACGCATTGGATTGCTGTTGGGATATCCTCGGTGAATGCTTTGAACCGCAGGAATTGTTAATGAAGGATTCGCTTGTGGAAAAATATTTTCCTGCCAACCGCAGGAAATCCTGATGCGACGACCGACTCTCAATAAGCAGGCATTGCAGGCTGAACGTGAACAATTACGGCTGTATCGCAGTGTCCTACCGTCCCTGGAACTGAAGCGGCAGCAGTTGATGATGGAGCTAAACAAGGTAAAAAAGGAACTGGAAAGGCGGCGTTCGCAGTCCCTGAAATTGGAAGGCGATACCATTACCCAGATCCCGATGCTGGCAAACCGTGAGATCGATTTAGCTGGGTTAGTTCGAATATCGTCAGTAACTTTACTGGAAGAGAACGTGGTCGGTGTCAAACTGCCGAAACTAGGTAACGTAGCCTTTGCCGTTATCGAATATTCCATACTCGGGAAACCGCCGTGGGTTGACTTTTTGGTTGTCAAACTCCAAAGACTGGCCGAAGATCGCGTAATCTTACAGGTGCTCGAAGAACGGGTCAGGAGGTTGGAACGAGCGTATAGGCGTATTACTCAGCGGGTGAATTTATTTGAGAAAATGCTAATTCCCGAAGCGCTTGATAACATTCGGCGTATTCGCATTTTCCTTTCCGATGCTGAGCGGGCCGCAGTGGTCCGATCCAAGATGATGAAGGCGAGGCGGAGAAAAACTACCCAGAGAGCACCTGCCGAGAAGGCCGGATTATGAGTATAATTTCATTGATGAAAGTCAGTATTTGTGGTCATACTGATGATAAAACCGATGTTCTGGCCGATTTGCAGGATATCGGATGTCTTCATGTAATTCCGCTCCATTCGAAAGCCGATAAAGAGTCTCCGGAAGGGCCAACACCATTACGGATCGAGGCTCTGAAATTCATCGAAAACTGCCCCTATCGACGCCGACAGATCCGGAATCCCGAGACGTTCGATGCCGCGAAGATCGCAAGGACAGCCACGGATATCCAGAATACGATGCGCGAACTGCAAGATGAAGCGGATTTTCTGCGGGGTCAAATCAAGGAACTTGAGGTGTGGGGCGACTTTTCCGTGCCATCACGGAAAGATCTGGGAAATCTCAGACTTTGGTTCTATAAGGTCCCGCATTACAAGATCGGAAAAATTAGCGAATTGGATGTCGTCTGGGAAGTCGTTCGTCAGGACAGTCGATATATCTATGTAATCGTCATTTCCGAAAGCCCGCCTCAAGGGATGCCGGTTTCGCAAACCGATTTGGGTACGCGGTCCTTGTCAGAACTCGCCAATCGCCTTGAGGAAGTCGAAGTCAAGCTTGAAGACTTACAGTCGGAGCGGATCAGTCTAACCCGCTGGTGTGAGCTGTTTCGACGCAATCTGGACCGGCTCGAAGACGAAAGCGCATTGCAGACGGTGGTCGGACAAACCTACGATCAAAAGCCGGTTTTCGTATTACAGGGGTGGGCGCCCCGCGACGCCCGGCAAACGTTGGAAGCCTACGCCGGGGGTAAAGATCTGGCCCTGATCGTCGAAGAGCCGCAACCGGGGGAAGTCCCCCCGACACTTTTAAAAAACAGCCCCCGACATGCCGGTGGCCAAGACCTGGTCTCTTTTTATATGACCCCAAGTTATTGGAGTTGGGATCCTTCGGCGGTGGTGTTCTTCTCATTCACCATTTTTTTCGCCATGATTCTTTCCGATGCCGGATACGCTGTTCTTCTGGCCATTGCGCTGATGCTGGGCTGGCGGCGACTCGGTGAATTCCCCATGGGGCAACGATTGCGGTTGCTGTTTACGACATTGATCGGCGGCAGCGTTGTTTGGGGAGTCCTCGCGGGAAGTTATTTTGGAACGAATCCCGTGGAAGGCAGTCTGTTAAACCGATTTCGATTATTCGATCTTAGTGATTCCGCAACGATGATGCGCTTTTCGATCCTGGTGGGGGTGATCCATGTCGTCATTGCCAATCTGGCCGATGCGTGGAACCATGGATTGCGGTCGAAAGCGTTGGCACCGGCGGGTTGGATTGCAATTATCGTCGGTGGTTATGTTTTGTGGCTGGGAACGCTCGGCGTCGGGCCGGCCTCCGCACTGCGAACCTTTGGATCCGCGGCGATGATATTCGGATCGATCGCCGTACTCCTTTTTTCGTGTGTTGAGGTTTCTTTCGGAAAACGTCTTTTCAATGGCCTGTTGGCGTTGTACAAGATAACGAACGCATTCGGTGATATTTTGAGTTACTTGCGACTTTTTGCACTCGGACTGGCGAGTTCGTCGCTCGCATTGGCCTTCAACGATCTGGCGTCGCAGATGGTCGAACGGGCGCCCGGCTTTGGAACATTGCTGGCGGTATTGATCCTTTTCATAGGTCACGGGCTCAATCTTTCACTTGCGATTATGAGTGGATTTGTTCATGGTTTGCGGCTAAACTTTATAGAATTTTTCAAATGGGGCTTGTCCGATGAAGGTCGGCCGTTTCGCGCATTCTCAAAAAAGGAAAAACTAATATGGAATTAATGTTGACACTGGGATGGATAGGAATATTTGCACCGATGATTCTTGGCTCAATCGGCAGTATTCTCGGCTGCTCCATTGCCGGACGTGCCGCCTGCGGCGCTTTACTTGAAACTGAGAGTGGTCACGGCCGGTTTATCGGCGTGTCGGCGATGCCGTCGTCTCAGGCAATCTACGGGATTGTGGTCATGTTGAGTATGAATCGAACTGTTACCGTAGAAAATTCACCCGGACTTTTTGCAATCGGCACGCTTGTTGGATTGGCGTTGTTATTCAGTGCCGTACAACAGGGAAACTGTTGTGCGTCGTCGATTAACGTTTCCAAGAGCAGGAGCGAAATTTTCGGTCTGTCAATCGCGCCCGCTGCGATCGTCGAAGGCTTCGCGGTTTTCGCCTTTGTCTTCGCGCTTCTTCTTGTGGGTTCAATCCCCGGAGGGGCATAGCTAATGAAACCACTGGAAGAGGTCTCTTTTGGCGTACAGGACCTGATAACGCGCCTGCGCAATGACGGCGTACAAGCGGGGACCGACGAAGCCGAATCGATTACGAAAGACGCTCGCATCGGCGCAGCTGAGATCATCGCCAAGGCTCAATCGGAAGCAGAATATATTCGCGATCAGGCCTTCAAAGAGATCGAAGGTGAACGCAAAGCCGGTCTTGCCGCGCTGCAATTAGCATTCCGCGACGCAACCTTGAAATTGAAGTCTGAGATGGGTACACAGTTCGCACGTCAGGTGAGCCGTCTGGTCAGTGCAGAACTCGCAGACAAGGAATTTCTCCGGCGGCTCATACTCACTGTCGCCGCCCGGGCGACCCCGGAGGACATTCATGAACACCCCGTCGATCTGCTGGTCTCTCCCGAACTGTTCGATAATCATGGACAGACAACCGAAGCGGACACTACAGCTACCGAGCAAATAAAACATCTGATGTTGGGAATCACTGCGGATATGCTTCGGGATGGGATCGAACTGATGGCCTCCAAGGATAAAATTAACGGTATAAAGTTACAGCTCAAGGAAAATGATTTGGAAGTTGATCTCACCGAAAAAGCGATTTCAGATTTATTACTTAAACATCTAATCCCCAAATTCCGTGATTTCGCCGAAGGAATCGAACCGTAATAAGGGCCGTATTGGGTATCAACCGCTATTATACACTGATATCGAGTTTGCCGCACCTGCCGAAATTTCATCGGGCGGACCGGTTGCCGATTAACCGGGAACGTTTGGACGAACGGCTTGGCATTCTCGAACCGGAAGATCGCATCGTGGCGGCGCAGGCGGAAGAGTTCATCGCTTGGCAGCGGCAGCCGGCAAACCGTACCGATTCGGAAATTATCATCTTTTATGGAGAATTGATGAATCAGATCGCCCAACCGGTCCTGCGGTCGATGATCGAATACCGAATGAATCAACGATCGATCATCGCTGCGCTCCGGCGTCGGCAGCGCGGAATGCCGCCACCGTCTGCCAGCGAATCCTGGGGAGTCGGCCCCTGGATTCGACAGATCGAACTAAACTGGGATCAACCTGACTTCAGACTCGGTTATGCGCACCCATGGTTGCCGGTCGCACGACAATACCTCGAGGGCGGCGATGCGGTGGCTCTTGAGCAACATTTAATGGATCGAACGTGGAATTATTTAGATCGAATCGAATCGCATTACGAATTCCGCTTCGAAGCCGTGCTCGCATACTTATTTAAGTGGGACATTGTCCAGCGATGGTTAAAGTACGACGAGCACGAAGCAAATGCATCTCTGCAAATTCTGATAGAGGAAACCATAGGTGAGTATAAACAGCTTTTCTCGTGAAAAAAACACCGTTTCCGCCGGGGAAATCAGTGGATATGCGCCGATCGTGAGGGCTCAGGAGAACCTCGTTTCGATCGAGGTCGGAGATGTCCCGATAATGAAAAATGAGGTCGGCTATATTTGTCTGCAAGACGAAAGGCTGAAGGCCGAAGTTCTTCGCATCCATCGCGAAACCGCGGACCTACAGGTATTCGAAGATACCGCGGGTGTACATATCGGCGACCGTGTTGAGTTGACCGGCGAAATGCTTTCAGCCCAATTGGGTCCCGGGCTGCTTGGCGGCGTTTTTGACGGGCTGCAGAATCCGTTGACCGTCATTGCCAAAGAGCATGGCTTCTTCTTGCCGCGCGGCGTCGATATAGATTCGCTGGATCGCTCCAAGAAATGGGGTTTTTCTCCGGTCGCCACAATCGGAGATACGCTGGCTGCCGGGCAGGTTCTTGGAGTCGTATCCGAAGGACCGATCGAGCATAAAATTATGGTCCCGTTCAATGAACCCGAATCCGTCGACGTTACGTGGATTCGCAAAGGCGTTTTTTCAGTTAACGAACCGGTGGCCCGGGTCGTATCGCCCGATGGCAAAGAACGCGAGATCACCATGAGTAAGCGCTGGCCGGTTCGTAAACCCGTCCCGGAGCTTATGATGCGCAGCGGGATCGTCGAACGCGTTTATCCCTCGGAACCGCTCATTACGACAATTCGCATTATCGACACATTTTTCCCGATCGCCAGGGGCGGAACCGCGTGTATCCCCGGTCCCTTCGGATCCGGAAAAACCGTGCTGCAAACATTGATCTCACGATACGCGTCAGTGGATGTCGTGGTCATTATCGCCTGCGGGGAACGCGCGGGTGAAGTCGTCGAGACGATTACCGAATTTCCGGAGATTGTAGACCCGCGTACCGGCGGTTCGCTCATGGATCGCAGCGTTATTATCTGCAATACCTCGGCGATGCCGGTCGCCGCTCGTGAATCGTCACTCTATATGGGAATTACCATCGGTGAATATTATCGGCAGATGGGACATAATGTCCTGATCATAGCGGATTCGACGTCACGGTGGGCGCAGGCGATGCGCGAGACCTCCGGACGTATGGAGGAGATTCCCGGCGAGGAAGCGTTTCCGGCCTACCTCGATTCGTCGATCAAGAATATTTATGAACGTGCGGGCGTTATTCGTACCGGCGACGGCTCGCTCGGGAGCTTAACGATGATTGGAACCGTGTCGCCGGCTGGCGGAAATTTCGAAGAACCCGTGACCCAGGCAACGTTGACTACGGTCAAGACATTTCTGGGGCTCAGTGCGGACCGCGCGTACAAGCGGGCGTACCCTGCGATTGATCCATTGATTTCGTGGTCTCGGTACATTGACCAGCTTCGCAGCTGGTACGATCAACATGTTAGCAAAAAATGGGTCGACGACGTAAAGGCCCTATATGAACTGCTTCAGCGCGGCGACTCGATCTTTCGCATGATGAAGGTAACGGGGGAAGAAGGGATTTCCCTTGACGATTATGTTGTCTGGCAAAAAGCGACGCTGATTGATATGGTCTATCTACAGCAGGACGCGTTCGACGACGTCGATGTTTCGATGTCACGTGATCGTCAGATCAAGAGTTTTACACTTCTTAAATCGATTCTTGAAAAGGACTTCAAGTTCCCAGCGAAAGAAGCTGCCCGCGAGTTTTTTACGCGCCTGACCGGGATCTACAAGAATTTCAATTACAGTCCCGAAAAGTCCGCCGAATTCACGCGATATTATCAGGAGATCAACGATTTGGTCGCCGCGCAACTTGGACAACCCGGGGAGAGTCACTCGGATATGGCTCAGGCGAAAAGTACCGGCTAGTGTACTGTTAGTGTTGATTGAATTCCCCGTCAGCACCGGCAACCGCGACGGACGCCGACGTCGTGCCAATTTCGTTACAGGGTCATCAGCGCATACATCAATACAGCAAGCATGCCTATAAGCCCGCCTGCTGTGACTTCATTTTCCAATCCCAGCTCTATCCGGTCCAGTACACGCGCCGCATTCGCGGTCACGTAATCCACAATGTTTTGTCGCCTTTTCTTAATCGAATCCGAAATTCCGGTGACGTCGAGAGTACTCCCAATGCGGTGACAACTATCGAATATCCATTCCAGCGGAACAACGAGGTCACCTTCGGGAATGTGGAGTCTTCGCGGAAGTTTCCGTAGTGACGGCTTTGCCCAAAACAAGAGCACGATTGATCCAGCGGTAATTATCGGCCAGGCTCCAGCCCACAGTTGCTTCGGGGCCAGGGATACCCACGCCGGAACGACGATACCTCGAAAACACATTCCGATGAACATTGCGAAGACACCGGCGGTGAGGACGCCCCACGGAATCGCCATCGCCGGGGTCAACCGGTTGTGGGCATGCTGGCGACTCGGCCAGACCAAATAGAGGAATCGGCCCACCAAAAGAGTCGTCATCAACCCGGTTATCGGCAATAGGGATTTTAGAACCGACGCCCAGGGTTCAAGTGCTGTGTTCACGACGTCTTTAAGCGCAATTTTTGCGGCAAATCCTGACGTCAGCGGCAGACCCGCCAAAGACAGTGCCGCGACGACCAAGCCCACGTTTACCAACATTCGTTGCCCGGGCAGCCGAATCTCAGCCTGTGCAACCCCAACACCCAGAAACAACGCCGCCTTAGCCACCGCATGATGCGCGGCGTAGAGCAACAGCGCTGCAGCGATCATCGTCCAGTGATCGGGTGCCATCAGCGCCGTTCCGATACCGATATTTATCAATCCCATCTGGCTGATGCTCGAATACGCCAGCACGGTTTTCGGATTGTGCTGTGTCAACCCGATTAATACCGCCATTATGGCGGATGCGATACCTGCGATGATCCACGCGACGCCCCATCCGTGAATCGCAACTGCGCCGAACGGTAAAAAACGGATAATGCCCAGTAAACCTGTTTTGATAATGGCGCCGCTCAGTACGGCACTTGCCGGCGTCGGTGCAGCGGGATGGGCGAGCGGCAGCCAGAAGTGCAGTGGCATCGTCCCCAGCTTGATGCCGAAGCCGACGAGTATCAATCCCGTGATGACGTGTCGTTTCGGGGACACCGCCAGTTTGGCAGCCAAGCCGTCAAAGTACAATGTGCCGGTTTGCTGAACTACCAGGATTGCTGCCCAAAATAAACATATTTCACCGCACACCGCCAGAATGAGATATATCCGCCCGGCGCGCATGCTCTCCGGTTTGCGATTATGGGTGATCAACCCGTACGATGCGAAGCTCATCAATGTGAAGAACACCAGGAAGCTGACCATATCCAGTGCCACGATCACTCCCAGGTTTCCCGCCATCGTCAATAAATAGAACAATTCGAAACGGTCTCGCGCCGGATCACGTTTCAGATACGATCGCGCATAGATACCTGCGGCCAGCCACAGTGTCGCGGTAAATCCCAGAAAAACGCGGCCGGTCGTATCTAACCCCCAGCGTGATCCGAGCAGCAGCCAAGGCAGTTCGACACTAATGTCGTCTCCGAGTATTGCCAGAAAAATTGCGGGTAGCGGCGCCCAAACACTGAGTCGCCCAATCCAGGCACGACAGCACGGCGCCATCCAAATCGTAACCAATAGGAGCGGGAGAAAAACGGAAATTAACACCAGAAATGTACTCACGGCTGGTACTCCCGCGAGACGATAAATCTCGCCCAGTTGAGCGGACTGATCGAAGTTTCGGCGAAGACCGCAACAAGCACGGTAAGTGAAGCTGTCAACAGCGGTGGAATAAGCAAGAAAAGATGAGTCTCAAACTTGCCGTGATTGTGATCATGTGGCCAGGGGCCGTCGGGCTCTTTGAACCACGCGGAATATACGATTGGCAGTAAATAGATCGCATTCATAATTGTACTGGCAACCAATACAAGGCTAACCCAGGGTTGGCCGGCCTCAAGCGCGCCACTGCCCAAATACCACTTGCTGATAAATCCGGCCATTGGCGGCATACCGATCATACCCATCGCCCCGATCGTGAAGGCCAACATCGTCCACGGCATCCGGTGCGCAACGCCGTTGAGTTTACTCACTTTGTAAACGCCGAGGGTCTCCGCCAAATTTCCTGCAGCGAAGAACAAGGTAATCTTCATCAATCCTTGATGGACGAGATGTACAATACCGCCGGTCGTCGCCAACGGACCGGCAATCGCCGTTCCGAGGGCGATGTACGAAACCTGGCTGATGGTCGAATAAGCCAGCCGACGTTTCAAGTCGTCCTGATATACGGCACGTAACGAACCATAAATAATCGTGATTGAGGCCGCGACGGCCAGCCCCGTAGTCACGCCGAGTTGTGAACAAAACTCAACGCCGAAGACGTCGTAGACTACGCGTACAATACCGAATGCACCCGCTTTGACGACGGCCACGGCGTGTAACAGGGCACTAACCGGTGCAGGAGCCACCATGGATTCGGGCAGCCATCCGTGAAGAGGTACGAGCGCGGCCTTAACGCCGAATCCGGCGATTAATAAACCGAATATCCAGCGAAAAGTTGTCCGGTTTCCGTTCACCGATTCTGCCAGCAGTCCTCCTTCAGTGAAATCGATTGGCCCTACCAATGAGCGCAACCAAACAATGGCCAGCAGTAAAACCGCGCCGCCCGAAATCGTGTAGGCCAGATAGATTCGGCCGCCGCGAAGAGCCTCCGGCGTACCACGATGAACAACCAAGGGATATGTCGTTAACGTCAGTATCTCGTAAAAGATCAAGAAAGTCAGCAGGTTGGCCGACAAAGCTATACCCGCTGATGCGCTAACACAGATGCTGAAGAAACCGAAGAAGCGTGCCCGGTTCGGGGAATCTTCCAGATAACCGATAGCGTAGATGGTTGTGCATAACCAGAGGATGGCCGACAGTGTAACAAATAGCAATGAAAATGGATCGGCATGCAAAGCGAAATCGACGCCGTCGATTAGGGGATACCGCACTTCATAGACATGATTCCTGTGCACACCCCATAGCATCAGGGAAACGAAGAATATCATACAAATCGCACCGACGAAATTCAAAACGGTTCGAGCGATTCGCCGTTCCTCGCCCAGTAGAAAAATTATACACCCCGGGATCAATGAACTGAAAACAACGAGCAATGGCAGAAATTGGTTCAAGGTCATGGTGTTTTCTCGATCGCCACAGGAGCGCCAATTTTGAGCAATTCAAGTGGCCGCGTTGCCACGATGCCGAGTCCGATCGACAAGAGCGCCAAAACGAGGGGCGTCCACTGCATGAGCGCCGGTACGTGCCGCGTCGGTTGTCGTTCACCCGCTTCAAATGATTTGGCCACGACGCGAAAGACGTAGATCGCGGCCAGCAAGCTACCCAATAATATGACCGCAGTAAAAAACCATTTCCCTGAGCTGAGCGAGGCATTCAGAAGCAGCCATTTCGAGAGAAAGGCGCCGCTCGGCGGTAGTCCCATCAAGCCAACTCCGGCCAACGCGAACGCGAAAACCGTAACCGGCTGTTGCTGGGCGATACCCGCCAGATCATCGATTTTTGCACTGCCGGTGGCAAACACAAGTGAACCGGCCGCCATAAATGCGGCTGCCTTCGCGAAGGCATGTGATACGGAAAAGTATGCAGCGCCGTTCCACGCATTCCATGAGGCCGAAGGCTCGGAGGCCAGCGAAAATACGAGAAACAGGTAACCGATCTGTGCAACGGTGGAATAGGCAACCAGGAGTTTCAGGTGTTGTTGGCGGATCGCCTGCACCGAACCCCAGACAATAGCGGCTGCCCCCAGTATCCCGAGAAGGTTTCCAACCGCCCGCAAATCGGCGTAAGGAAATACGTCGAACCACATACGTAACAGCACGTAGAACGAGGCTTTCAAGACAAGACCGGAAAGAAGGGCACTGGCCGGTGCCGGTGCGTTGGCATGAGCAGCCGGAAGCCAGAAATGCAACGGAAAGAGAGCTGTTTTTAATAGCAGGCCGACGCAAATGAGAACAATGGCGCAGCGATCTGGAAGGTCGAATTGCATCTGCGCTCCCAACAATTCCCAATCCACGGTCCCGTAGACGCTATACAGGAGAGCCACGCCTAATAAATAGAATAGTGAGGCACTCATCGCGATCAGAAGATAGCGTAGCGCCGCCTGCAGGGATTTGACCGTTCCCGCCAGTCCGATCAACGCGATCGCCGACAGGGTGAGCAGCTCCAGCGTGACGTAGAGATTAAAAATGTCAGCGGACAGAAACAACGCGTTGAGGGCTGACCACAATATGAGGAACAAGGGCCAAAATATGTCGACGTTACTGCGGTGTTCGCGCCCGTGTTCGGGAATGGCAAAATAGGATGTTGAATACGTTGCAACGGCGAGACCGACCAGCGCCGTCATGATCACCATTAAGGCACTTAGACCATCGACATACAAATCGATCCCGAGCGGGGCACCCCAACCGCCAATCTTGTATCTCAAAGGACCGTTGCTGAGTACATAACCCGCGAGTCGAAATGCAAATAACGATTGCAGCAAAGCAGTCGCGACCGCCAGTATTGCTGCGAATCGGGTTACGATAAATGCCGCGATGCCGGCAGCCAGCGGTACGAGGATCAGGCCAAGAATTGTCAATTCAAACGACATCCATGTCCTCTCATTTCGCGTCGTGTGGAAGGTCGCCGATTTCGGTTTCCCGATGTAGACGACGTAGTAGGGCCAACGCCAGCGCGGTTGCACTGACGGCGACAACGATACCCGTGAGCACCATGGCATGCGGTACCGGATCCGGGCGGTCGCCAGGGGTGCGCCGCGCCAATGCGATCAAGATGAGAAACACGCCCGTACCCATCAGATTCAACGCCATTACTTTACGAAGGAGGTGCCGACAAATAATCACGCCGTAAAATCCGATTCCGAACAAGATTACGCCACACAAGGCATAGAGAGTAACAGTAGTCACTCGACTCTCCCTCTTGTTGTTTCATGATATTTCCGGGCGTTGCTTATCTTACCGCAGCAAAACAACGCCAACAAAATGACGGCGATTGAAACCGTGGCGACAGCCTCGATCAGGAGAATGCACCATTTGGCTGTTGACGGTGAGAACTCAAGGAAATTCCGGGCGTTGAACATGGTGGCAAGACCAACGGACAGAAAGACAACAAGACTAATTGTCAGCAAAATTCGTTCGCTGTAATCGGAAAGGTGTTGCGTCCAATTTATATCGGCAAGTACCAGGAGCACACCTAACGACGCCAACACCGCGCCAGCCTGAAACGCGCCACCGGGGGCGTGACCACCCACCCATAGCAGATAACCCGCGACAATGATCATGACCGGCGCAATGACGCGAATAAAACCAATCAGGACCGGATTGATCGACGAACGAAAATGTTCGCTATCGTCTGCCGATTCGTCGACGGCAAGCGCTCGTGCACCAAGCACGGCAAGCAATAAGACCGCGATTTCCAGTAACGTGTCGTATCCGCGAAAGTTGAGCAATACCGCAGTAACCGGGTTCTTTGCCCCCGCTTGATCGAGGTTGAGCATGACGGCGCCGGCCAATCCGGATTCCTCCCCGGGCAGAGCCAAAATAGCGCAACCAAGGGCGGTAACGATCATGGCGACGATCAGGCCGAATCCGACTTTTGCTAGTTCTGTTTTTCGTAGTCGGCTCATTTTTCTCGATCCAATTTTATACTCTGTTGACGCGTTCCCGGTTGAGATATAGCTGCCAATCCCGACAGTAACAGCGCTCCAGTTAATCCCGCGCCAATAGCCGTCTCGGCCAAGGCAATATCGGGCGCATCCAGCCGCGCCCAGGCCAGCGCCATAATCAAGCCGAATATAATGAACAATACGGTAGCCTTAAATAGATCTGCTGTCGCCAGCGTTTGCCACGCCAACCACACCAGGCTTCCGCACAAGACAATATCAAAGGTCCAAAGCAGATTGCTCATGGCTTCCTCCACGGTCGCGTACCACTGCGCAACGCTGCCTGTGCAATTAAATGACACGTGGTCGCACCAGCCAGCATTACCAGCAGCCAGATGAGAATAAGTTTGGCCGCCACGATCAGTGATTCGGCCGTCAGCGCCAATCCAATGATCAGCAGGCCTAAGCCGACATTGTCCGCTTTTGTTGTCGCATGCAGCCGCGTGAATACGTCGGGAAGCCGTAACATTCCGATGCTGCCCGTAATGAAGAACAAACAACCCGTTGCGATCAGCAGGATTGAAATCACATCGATAGCATTCATATCTCAACTCCCTCCGAATTCGCACCGCAACGCTGAACAAATGCCACGGCGGTCATCGCTGCCAGCAACGCGAACACTAAGGCCACGTCGATGAGTGCCGGCCGCGATAACGCTTCCGCAAGCAGGATCAGTATGCCCACGCCGTTGGTTCCCAGCAACTGGGCCGCCAGCATCCGATCGGCCGGGGTAGGGCCGAGTACGACACGGACTAATCCCAGGATCAAGCTTGCCAGCAGGACGATAATCAATATCAAAAGTGTTGGGATCACGGCGTGTTTCCCTCAGCGTTCCAGTTGATTTTAGATTTCGTCACGAAAAGGTTCGCCACGAGGTGTTCCAGTTTTTCCAGTTCTTGAATTATTGGTTGGGTTCCATCGATCACGTGCACCAATAGCTCGCTGTCGCGCACGTCGGCACTCACTGTTCCCGGTAGTAAATTCACGACATTCATAAAGAAAACTCGCGGCGTGCCGGACGGTAATCGTAGATTGTATTTGATCAGTTGGGGGTTGATTGGCAATCGCCGATGCAGTGAGCGTCTTGCGATGTCCAGCCCGCCGAGAAAGGAGCTGCGTATGAAATACACCGAGAAGTACAGGAAACCTATCAGACTCAACCGCCAATCGTGGTCGGTAGCCAGGAGAACGGCTGCGACGGCCGCTAACATGACGACGGGCCCACCGACTATCCATGAGTCCGCACGCCCCTCGGAAATGAGAATCCATAAGCATGAAAAAATGATTAAGTTAGTGACGAATCTTTGCACAATAAAAGTTCTTCCTTGAATTTTGAGCTACTGGCGCGAGTGCGGGGGGTCGTTCTGACACGTTCGCACAGGCGTCCAGAGGCTTTTTTGCCGCATCGAGAAACGTTAACAGCACAAGGGCACTACCGGATCAATTAATTTCGCGGCGTCGTGATCGTGGTGGGCGGTCGTAACGATCCGACCGGAAAAATCGTGGTGCGCCAATGTATACCCATCGTCATTGGGTTTTCGAATATACCGTTCGGAAGTCCTTGGATGATATGTAAAAAGTCTTCCAAAAATTGTACTGCTTGCAGTATATGCAGCGAGGCGATATTCACGCAGAGCTGAGAAGTGGAACAGGCCCCCCAGGTTACCAGGGGTAACTGCAGCTTCGGCGCAAATTCCGGATCTTCAGCATCGCCGTAAGTTAATGCCTAGCCTGATTAATTCACGCGATTCGTCGCGAGAGAACTTAACTCGTTCATAATAAGACGATTGGAGAAGGCGCCACGGTGAAAGTGAATTTTCATTCACTAAGATGTGAAGTCAAGCCAATCGGTTTATTTGAGCAGAG
>JAJFLP010000111.1 GCA_021772635.1 Verrucomicrobiota bacterium
ATCTCTGCTCAAATAAACCGATTGGCTTGACTTCACATCTTAGTGAATGAAAATTCACTTTCACCGTGGTGCCTTCTCCAATCGTCTTATTATGAACGAGTTAAGTTCTCTCGCGACGAATCGCGTGAATTAATCAGGCTAATCTCTGATCAAATAAGCCGATTAATTCAACGGTTCGCAATTTCGAATGGTGGTAGCTCGTAATTGCTGCACTGTCGTGCCCTATGACGAACTACGTCCACGATAATACCAAGTTTCTTTATGGTAATTAGCGCCGCCGCAACCTTAGCCCCCGTAAACCGCTGAACCATCAACCTTGAATCTTAATACTTGCAAATGGAACTTGCATACACCCGTTTTCTTGCAATAATAAGTGGCTTAAATTCACAAGTCCTTCTACAACCCCGTGGTGTAATGGTAGCACAACAGTTTTTGGTACTGTTAGTCCTGGTTCGAATCCCGGCGGGGTTACCATCTCTCTCGATCATCTCGCTTTATCGCATATCCTGACACAGAATAATTCGCCGGGGGGGCTATTTTGCCCCCGTGCATTATAATCTATTTCCGGTATACTCCCGCAAACGTGCCGCCAGATTTTTATCGCCGTTGCTCGTAGTCAGGCACGATAGTGCCGTTAATTGTATTGAATAAGTAGCTACATGACGGCACTATCGGGCCTGACTACGAACTGATATTCGCTGCACCGCAGGATTGTTGCGGGCACAAATCGAAGACGCCGACTCGACGCTCGACCACTCGAAACTTCAACAGAAGTGCATGTACCATAATTTTACGTAAAGTAGAGCACTCACCATTGAATCCATACGAACAACTCCTCAGTAACTCCGAAGTCGGAAATATCTGGCGCTACTTCCGTGCCATAAGCAAAATCCCCCGCCCCTCCAAGCAAGAACAACAGATCAGACAATACATATTGCAGTTAGGACGTTCAAAGGAACTGGAACTACGCGAGGACGATATTGGCAACATAGTATTCGCCTTACCTGGACGCGGAAACTTAAAGACCGCGCCGGTACTGATCTTACAGGCGCACATGGATATGGTCTGCGAAAAGAATCGCGATGTTCAACATGATTTCATGAAGGATCCCATTCGATTGATGATTGACGGCGACTGGGTCATCGCAGACGGAACAACTCTTGGAGCAGACAACGGAGTCGCCGTTGCAATGATGCTGGCGTTAATCGACGCGCCGCATCAGGATCGAATGCCACTAGAGTTATTGTTCACCATCGACGAAGAAACCGGACTTACCGGCGCAATGGATCTTGATCCTGCAATTGTGAATGGGCGAATGCTCCTTAACCTGGACAGTGAGGACGAAGGCGTTTTTACCATTGGCTGTTCCGGCGGCAGGGATCTCATTGCGCGATTCAGAGCGCAGGAATCATCCGTGGAACCTGGCGTCGGGTTACAATTGCGTTGCACCGGATTTAAAGGCGGACATTCCGGAGTGGATATCAATAAAAACAGAGGTAACGCAATTCTCGCTCTCGTGAAAGTCTTGGATCGTGTAAAAAAAGACAACACAGATTTCTGCCTTCTAAATTTTAGCGGCGGCAACAAAAAAAACGCGATTCCTCGTGAAGCCGTTTGCGTGATCACAGGATGTAATCGAGAATCCGTTGAAAATCACACGAAGGCAAGCGAAGAAAAGGTAAGACAATCTGATCCGAACGCGACAATAGAGATCACCGAATGTCAGGTGGATTCCTCAATGAGCAGACGGTATGCAGTCCCAGCTAGGCTGGTTGACTATTTGAATGCCATACCCAACGGATTAATCTCCATGGATCCCAACTTCCCCGACCTTGTCCAAACGTCGTCGAGTGCGGGCGTGGCGACACAGAGTGCTGATGCCGTCGAGGTCCTGATACACACCCGCTCCTCGTGCCGAAAAAGCCTGGATGCGCTCGCGATTCGAATTGAAGAGCTTGCAGGCGAATTTGCGGACTCGTTCGTTCGGGGGCCCAGTTATACCGGTTGGAGTCCAAATCCGGACTCGCAGCTTCTGAAACACGGGACGGCAATATTCGGCGAGATATTCGACTTCGAACCAACTGTTGAATCCATTCACGCTGGTTTGGAGGCGGGAGTCATCGGGGAGAAGCTGGGGACAAACGAATTGCTCGCAATCGGACCAACAATCAAGGATCCACATTCCCCGGATGAGCGCGTACATATCGACTCAGTAACGAGGACTTACCGGCTCCTTGAGCGTTTCGTCACAACGGCGGGACTTTAACCCGACTCTCGCAAACGGGACTTACCCGGCAAAAGCCCATCTTAGCGCGCGCCAACTCAACCACTCTGGACTTAAGTCCAGAGGTTTATATTTCTGACTAAAAGTCCAAAGCGACGCAATCGCAAGGTTTCTGCGCAAGCTGTCTGAGTTCCGTCCCGCTCAGCGGGACGGAAGTATTTTCCGTGCTTCAGCGCGGAATACTCGCGGCTAAAGCCTTTCAAAACTCCGCCTGTAGGCGGAGAGAGAGTCGTGGGCAGTATAGTTCGTCCGACTGACGGTGTTCCTGATACTCTTACCGATGCAGTACTATCGGCAAATGTTCGGCAAACAAAGCAAAATCGTTGTCGATCGTATATATCGCCATATCGTGACGAACGCTAAGCGCACAGATCAGAAAATCCGGATTCGATCCCTGGATGCCATCGGCCCGGCAAATGTTAAAGAATCTCGCAGCATCGATATAATCTTCGCGAGTTATGGCTAGATCGGGAAAACCCGCTAAGTGATCTTCCAGGCGTTTAAAGTTTTTCTGATCACTTATTCCAGAAAGCAATTCCTGGCGGATAGGCCCTAACATCTGCACCTTGTAATCATCGATTAGATTTGATAGCTCGCTGACTTCCGGACAATCGCGAGGCCTGTTGCGCCGTAGTACAAGAGACCAGATGCAGGTATCGACGATAACCTTCACGACCTTCTTCTTTGGGTTTTATAATCATAATCCGAATCATACTCAACGCATCCGAACATATCCTTAACTTTTTTTTGTTTAAGGTGTTGAGTATATTCGATAAGCGCCTGATTCACGGCATCTTTTTTGCTCTTGTGCCCGCCGAGACGTAAAGCGTCGCTTACAAGTGCGTCATTCAGTTGTAAATTCGTTGCCATTTGACCACCTCTTTATTCTAAAAATTCACACAATAATCTACACAACGATCTGTGCAAATAAAGATAAATTTGGAAGGAGATGGAATTAAGGAAACAGGTTTGCGAAGCAGAATCGAAGAACCGCGGCATTTACAAGAAAGGAGAGGCCTTACAGCAACTCCGCGATTTGCACAGCATTCAAGGCTGCCCCCTTGAGCAGCTGATCACCGCAGACGAACAGTGCCAGTCCATTATCGCAACTCAAGTCGTCGCGAATCCGGCCGACCGCAACATCGTCTGCACCGGTGAAATCCACTGGCATCGGGAATTGATTCTTTTTCCGATTGTCTAGAACGATCACACCGGGCGCCTTCGACAGAGCCAATTTTGCCTCTTTGACCGATACCTTGCGCTCCTGCTCGATGCTAATCGCCTCTGAGTGCGCTCTGAACACGGGCACCCGGACCGTAGTGGGGCAGACTCTAATGTTATCGTCGTGCATGATCTTTCGGGTCTCGTTGATCATTTTTCTCTCTTCTTCGCAGTAACCGGACTTATCTATATCGCTATTATGACTGAACAGGTTAAACGCGATCTGGTGCGGAAAGAGCTTAGGCTTGACTACGCGCCCGTTAAGAACGTCAGCTGTTTGCAGGCATAATTCCTCCATCGCCTTGGCACCCGCACCGCTAGCACTTTGGTAGGTACTCACGACGATCCGGGTGATCGGAGAAATATCGTACAGCGGCTTCAGCACAACAAGCATGATAATGGTCGTACAATTCGGATTCGCAATAATCCCTTTATGCTTCTTTATGTCCTCCGGATTGACCTCCGGGACAACAAGTGGAACATCGTCGTCCATACGGAACGCACTCGAGTTATCAATGACCACTGCACCTGCATCTACTGCCGATTGAGCAAATTCCTTTGACCGCCCTCCCCCGGCACTGAATAAAGCGATATCTATATCCTTGAACGAGTCATGGCCGAGTTTCTCAACGAGAATCTCTTTCCCGTTATACTCCAGGGGCAGACCGACGGAGCGTTCCGAAGCAAGGAGTCGCAGGCTCTTCACGGGGAACTTCCGCCGCTCGAGCGTATCGATTATCTCTTTGCCGACAGCCCCCGTTGCTCCCGCTATCGCTACATTGTATTTCTTCTCACTCATTATAACTTCCTGATACTTGATGCTATTACTTTCGACCTCGAACAATCCGAGCTTGACAAAGTAGATTCTGATTCCTGGATGCGCAACACGAACAACGCTCCCATTCAATCCCCCAATCCAACACGTTCTTTAATCGAAAATCGAAAATTTCATAGTTCTTTCAAAATTCTTTCCCCTGTCTCCACCGTACCTAAACCAGCGAATCCGGCGCTAGTTACCGAAGCGATCGCATCGTCTACAGCCTGAGCAGCCTCGGATTCACTTAGAAAATCGAGCATCATTTTTACCGTAATCACAGTTGCCAAGGGATTCGCTTTATTCTGGCCGACGATATCCGGGGCCGACCCGTGAACCGGCTCAAACATCGACGGTTTCGTTCGCGTCGGGTTGATATTGCCGCTAGCCGCCATTCCCATTCCGCCCTGCGTTACAGCACCCAAATCCGTTATTATATCCCCGAACATATTGGTCGTTACCATGACGTCGAACCGATGCGGTTCGTTGACCATATGCATACATGCAGCGTCTACATGATAATACTCTCGCGTAACTTCCGGAAACTCGCTCTCACCTATCTGGTGAAACACACGCTCCCACAAATCGAAGACGTGGGTTAGCACATTCGTTTTCCCTATCAACGCCAAAGTCCTGCGGGATCGGCATTGTGCTAACTCGAATGCGTATCGCAAACAGCGAGACACTTGCGTGTGATTGTAGACCATGGACTGAACCGCAACTTCGTCGACGGTGCCTTTCATCATGATTCCGCCAATGCCTGTGTACAGACCGCCGGTATTCTCGCGTACCACAATATAATCAAGGTCTTTCGCGGTCTTCCCCTTCAAAGGGGTCTCAATACCCGGATATAGCTTAACCGGTCGCAGGTTGATGTATTGATCAAATTCGAACCGAAGCTTAAGCAGAATCCCCTTCTCCAGAATTCCTGGCTTAACGTCAGGCGTCCCGACTGCGCCAAGGAATATTGCATCGTAATCACCTAATTCTGTCATTGACTCGTCCGACAAAGTTTCGCCGGTCGCAAGGTAATGCTCGCCACCAAAGGGAAACGCCTTCGATTCAATTGCGAAGCCATGGGTCTTCGCGACCTTCTCCAGCGCGGTCAATCCGATTTCTATGACTTCAGGCCCGATACCATCACCGGGTATCACTGCAATTTTATATGTTTTCATCCTGATTTACCTGTTTACCTAATTCAGTTTAAGCATCCTATGGCGTTAGCCTGCGTTATGCACAAATTTCGTCATGAGAATACGTAGCTTTTCGTTGGATTTGCTTCGTAATCATAATCGTAATCCATTTCCAAATTTCGCCTCGAAAAACCAGGAAGATTAGGGTTACGAGGACGTGTACTATATGTGTCGTCTGTATACCGTCTAACTCAAAAGTGTAAAATTAATCGCCGAATAACGTCGGAACCCTTTGTCAAAACTGACTAACTCGAATTTCCCGGCTTCTGCGAACCCTGCAAGAAACGCATCGTTCCATATTTTGGGAGAATATGTTTCTGACGACGAGTACTCCCTCCACACTATCTCGATGCCAGCCGGCTCAAGCGCGAAGGATATGCGTTCATCGATTAACAATAACTCGTATAATTCCCATGCCTTACGGAGCGAAAGCGCATCTTTTGGAAACGCGATCGGATTTGTAGCCAGCCGCAGGAATCCTTGTTGAGTCATTCGACAAAAAGCACAGTTGTTTACATCAACTTGCTCAAACCAGTCCTTAGCAGGCAGATGGTGAGCGTGGGACTCGAATGTTAAGGCAAGCCAAACGTTAACGTCCGGTAAATACATCTATATCCTCTTCCTCGAGCAATCGTGCAACGTCATCGTTATTCAATGCAACACTTCCAGGCTGATCCGACGGCACCAGCGGGAATGACAGCCTAGTACGTTTCGGAAGCGCATTCCCTTCAGAAGTAAGCTCGTGTTCCAAAGCTGTCGAGATGTATTTTTTAAGTGACAACCCCTTTAGAGAAGCCACTGCTTTCGCACGTCTAAACAAAGATTCCGGGATATCTATAGTAGTTCTCATGATACCATAAAATACATAAATATGTTTTTATGTCAAATTAATCTAACGCTCCAAGACAAAATCGAGCCAGTATTCTTTCGATATCACCTGCCAAGTCGAATCTTTCCTTCTTCTCACGGCCCGATAAGTTAAAAATATCCGGATACGATTCTATTGTTGGAGCCTATGATTTCGCGGCATTTTATCGGCATTACGCTGAGTAACGCTATTGCAATTCACCTGTCGTTCATAGTATACTTAACACAGCAAAGCAGCAATCCTTTCCTTATTCTACGCAATACGCTTCACGTAGCACGTTTTCATCCGGGGGCGATTTAGGATTCGACTGGGTAGGTAACGCTTTGGTTGCACGTCGAGGATGATCGTTGGCCTCGTTAATCATCGGTCAAAAACACAAATGCAAACCCAGAGTTAGCACTCGCCGCATAAGATAAGTCGGTGACGTCTTCACCTTGACACCTGATAGGGGATGAGGGCGACTAGATCAGGTTAGTTTGGGGATCGGGTTTCCGGGTTCACAAGCGAAATTTAACAGGAAGATAGTCTCAAAGCTGGCCCCGTCCATCGGCAGGCAGAGAGACGATAAGCCACAAAGAAGGACTAAGCGTGTAGTAGCCACTGTGGTGTTTATTCAGGACGGGGGTTCGACTCCCCCCGCCTCCACCATATAACGTGTTGATTTGCAATTAGTTGCATTCTCACTATCTCGATTTTCTGCAAATGTTCTGCATTCTGCGTCGGGGAGAATTACCCCGCCGAGAGCTTCCGTGAGGTCAACAACATGGGCGGGGGTCACACCTTATATTGGACATTACTTTTCGCGGGGTAATGTAGTGGAGACCAATGGTCATCCTTTCGATAGCATTAATAGGATGCTTTCTCGCGCGTTAGCCGACTAACTTGATTCTCCGCTATGGCCCGACCGCTACGAATTGAATATCCCAACGCTTGTTATCATGTCATGAATCGGGGTAACCAGCGGCAATCGGTTTTCGCAAACAGCGATGACCACGAAACTTTCCTTAATAAACTCTCCTCTTTTTCCGCCATCTTTCATGTACAGATTCGGACTTATTGCTTAATGCCGAATCACTTTCACTTCTACTTATGCACAAAAGAGGCGAACCTGTCCAAGTTTATGCAGTCCCTCCTGACATCATACACCGTCACGTTTAATCGGCGTCACAGAACTAGCGGTCATCTTTTTCAAGGTCGCTTTAAGGCATTGCTGGTAGAGGACGAAGGCTACGGTTCGGAGGTTAGCCGTTATATACACTTGAATCCCGTCCAGATTCAATGCTTATCGGATTCAGAAGCTGAAGAGAAGATAAAATATCTGCGGAGCTTCAAATGGAGTAGCTACTGTGCCTTGATCGGCCTTTCAAAGTGTCAGAAGTGGCTAGACAGTGACTCCGTCTTAAAGCGTTGGGGTAAAACTCGTCTTCAGCAACAAAGGAATTACTCTAAGTATGTGGAGGGCGGACTTCTTCAGGGAATCACTGATCCGTTTGAGGCTGCAGCGGTACGCAGTGTTCTGGGGAGCGAAAGTTTCGTAGAACGCATGCGTCGCGGTTTAGTTTCCGTTGCAGCGAAAACGGCGATCAATAGGGAAAATGTCCAGGCCCATAAGTTAATTGGCTGGGTGAATCTGGATGATTTGATTGGGATTGTATCGGCCTTTTACCAGGTCGATCGTGATCGCCTTTTGCAACGTCATAGCCGTGGCAACGAGGGTCGTCAGGCACTTATCTATCTTGGTAGTAAACATTGTCGCGGACGTTATACCCTCGGAGAAATCGCCGAAAAAATCAACATTGGATCGGTTGGTGGTCTTGGTAGCTGTTGCAATGTTATCGCGAAGCGTATTTCCAGGGACAAAGGCTTAGCAAAACGTATAAAACAACTTGAAGGACTTCTTAGTTAAATTGATTTATAAGGTTTGACCCCAGTTCTTGACAGTTCTTAGCTTTATGCAAAGAAAGGAATATTAGACATGATTGCTTATTTTTCGATGGAGATTGCTCTGGAAGCGGGGATGCCGACATACAGTGGTGGACTGGGAGTTCTCGCGGGGGACACCATCCGATCGGCGGCTGACATGCAATTACCGATGGTTTGCGTAACGTTGCTTCACCGAAAAGGTTATTTTTCGCAAAGGCTTGGTGATGATGGTGAGCAATTGGAAGAACCCGTGACCTGGGCCGTCGAAAACTATCTGGAAGAAATGGAAGAGCGAACCAGCGTGACAATTGCAGGGCGGACTGTTGGGGTGCGCGCGTGGAAGTACGAAGTCACCGGCTGTGCGAACTACAAGATTCCGGTCCTCCTATTGGATACCGATCTGGAAGAGAACGCAGCGTGGGACAGAAAGTTAACACACTATCTTTACGGTGGGGACAGCAAGTACCGACTCTGCCAAGAGGTCGTCCTCGGGATTGGCGGTGTTAGAATGCTTCGAATTCTCGGCTACGATAAAATCGCGAGATATCATATGAATGAAGGTCACGCGAGTTTACTCACATTGGAGTTGTTGAATGATCGACTAACAGATTCCGGGAAGCAGAGCGTAACCGTGGACGATTGTAACTACGTACGCGAATTGTGCATTTTCACTACGCATACTCCGGTACCCGCGGGTCACGACCATTTCCCTATGGAGTTAGTAGAGGAGATTCTCGGTGGACATCGAGACTTTTTCGATAGGACGGACATTTTTTGCATCGATTTAGTCAACCGAATACTTGAAAGTGAAAGTGGTCAAAGCTTTTATCCGGAGCGAAATATTCTGGCACCGGGAGTGGCGCTGAATATGACATATCTCGGGTTGAATCTTAGTCATTATATCAACGGCGTCGCGAAAAAACATGGGGAGGTCGCCCGACACATGTTTGGTGGTTACTCGATTGACTCAATTACCAATGGCATACATATCGCGACCTGGGCTTCACAGCACTTTCAGGAATTGTTCGATTACTATATTCCCGGTTGGAAAGAAGATAATTTCAGCTTGCGTTACGCAATAAGCATTCCGGAAGATCAAATTTGGGACACTCACATGATTGCAAAAAAGGAATTAATCAGTCGGGTTAGTCAACAAACTCTGATCGATTTGGATCCAGAGATTTTAACGATCGGATTTGCTCGGCGAGCCACTGCTTACAAGAGAGCGGATCTCCTATTCGATGATATACCCAGGTTAAAGATGATAGTATCGGATGTGGGGAAATTACAGATCATCTATGCTGGCAAAGCGCACCCCCGGGATAGTGTTGGCAAAGGGTTAATCAGGCGACTATTTGAGCTCAAGAAATTATTCAAAAGCCATATTGAAATTGTTTACCTCGAAGGCTACGACATGGCCCTCGGAAAGTTAATGACTTCGGGAGTGGATATTTGGCTGAATACCCCCGAACCGCCGTTAGAGGCATCTGGGACCAGTGGAATGAAAGCAGCCGTCAACGGTGTGCCATCGCTGAGTATATTGGATGGCTGGTGGTGCGAAGGTTGTATTGAAGGTATCACTGGTTGGTCAATCGGTGATCCGACGCAAGGTCGGGAAAATACCATCGCTCGATCAGAAGATGCGGTTTCACTATACGACAAACTCGAAAACCATGTAATCCCGATGTATTACGATAATCGGTCTGCATTTATAGACGTCATGCGACACGCTATCGCACTCAATGGTTCATTCTTTAACACTCAGCGAATGTTGCAACAGTATGTCCAAAAGGCCTATTTTCTATGACTAACAGTCTACATTCCCTCCGTCCCAAAACACTGGAACAGCAGGATGATACCGCAAGCGGTACAATTTTCGGTCCGTATGGACGGACTCGCCGCATAAACGACAGAGTCGTCCCGTACTCACGGGATCCACGCCAGTGCGGGACGGCTATCCGGACCGCCCGTGCGGTCCGCACGAGCGGACTCGCGCTTATGCGGAGCGACCCCTGATCCAAAACCTGACGACGTTCGGTATATAGTCGATGTTTGATATGGTTTCGCGATAGCATTATTATCCTCAAGTTCTTCGAACGTGTTTGATCGGTCCTAAAAAATAGCGTTCGCTGTCAAATCAGGAACAGACATTGGATACAAAAAAAGGAGCGAAAATTGAAGCTTACATTTCTTGGAGCTAACCGGAATGTCACCGGTTCCCGTTATTGCCTGGAAGCTGCCGGTGCGAAGGTAGTGATTGATTGCGGAATGGTGCAGGAGCGCGAATTCCTATCGCGGAATTGGGAACCCTGCCCCGTATCCCCAAACAAGGTCAAGGCATTACTGTTGACGCACGCCCATATAGACCATATCGGGTTGACTCCCAAATTCGTTGCGGACGGTTTTAGAGGTAAAATCTACGCAACCCGGCCGACTGTTGCGCTGGCGGACGTGATGTTGAAAGATTCGGCAAAGATCCAGGCTGAGGATGTCCGATACAAGAAACGCCGACACCGACAGGAGGGACGCAAAGGCCGGCATCCGGTCGTCCCGCTGTATTCCGCCGCCGACGTAGCGAAGACATTAAAGCGTTTCCGCGGCGTCGATTATCGTGTATCGACGAAAATCACTCCGGGCATCACAGCTACCTGGCACGACGCCGGACATATTCTCGGTTCAGCGTCACTGGAAATCGTCGTTCGGGAGTCAGACTGTGAGCGGACGATCATATTTTCGGGCGACATCGGACAGCACGATAAACCGCTGATCCATGACCCGACTTACTTTCGGTACGCAGACTATGTCGTAATGGAATCGACGTACGGTAATCGTGACCACGCTGATCACGGCCCCATTGGCGAGCAACTTGAGACGATCGTGAACCGTACAATTGCGCTTGGCGGCAATTTGGTTATCCCTGTGTTTGCTGTTGAAAGAGCCCAGGAGATGGTGTTTTTTTTAAGTCGACTGGCGCACGAAAACCGAATTCCGGACATTCCAGTTTACCTCGACAGTCCGATGGCATACAATGTAACGAACATCTTTCGTCAATTCGAAGACTGGCTTGATGACGAGACGCGGCAGTGTATCAAAGCTAACGAGCCACCGCTTCATTTTCCCGGCTTGATGATGACCCGGACCACCGAGGAATCGAAGGCCATTAACCGCGCCGATACTCCGTGTATCATTATGGCGCCGGCGGGGATGTGTAACGCGGGACGAATCAAGCATCATCTGAGACTAAATGTGGGTCGGCCGGAATCCACCATCTTATTCGTCGGTTTCCAAGGGAACGGAACACTCGGTCGACGGCTCTTGTCCGGCGAGCGAGAAGTCCGAATCCACGGCGGTGAGTATAGAGTTAACGCCCGGATCGAGCAGATATTTGGATTTTCAGGGCATGCCGACCGCAAGGGACTGATCAAATGGCTGGAACATTTTGAGAAACCGCCTCGCAAGGTGTTTCTGACACACGGGGAAGAAGACGCTGCATTAGCGCTGCAGAGCGTCGTTCAGAAGCTATTGGGATTCGACGTTTCAGTTCCTGCGTATGGCAGTGAATACGAATTTGACGACGACGGGCCCAGTATTGTCATGCCCGATCACACTGTGGTCGCCGACGGGCAACCTCAGATCGGACGCGAACGGGAGCGCGACGAGATCACGACTTAAACCGATACAGATATAGTCCGCGTACCGCCTATTCTCAGTACGCTGTGGCCGAGCATACTGTCGGCCTCATTCTCACGCCGAATCGCAAGATTCACCGGGCTCACACGCGGGTTCGCGACGGCAATTTTTATCTCGGCAGATTGCTCGGTTTTGATCTTTACGGCCTAACCTGAATTATTCAGGCTAAGCGAATCCAAATGGATTATTGTCGAAAATAGGCCCACCCCAGTTGACCTAGTGAAAATTCCAAACTGATCAATTGTCGGCTATCACCAGTTGATGCTGAATACCTGATGACCATCGGCAAAACTATCCGGAATCGGATATTCCTCTGCATTTCGAAATTTATAAAATCTTTGTAGCACATTCAAGTAAAGCCTGTTATAATCCAATTATAAACGATTGGCCTTGTAACTGCTATTTAACGTCACGATAGGTCATGCGTATTCCCGGATACTCCTTGAAACTGAAAGGATTGTCGATTGATATGATTGCTGGATTGACGATTGGAATATTCCGGAATTCTTCCAAATGATTACCATAAAGGAAGTTTCGTTAAATATTAACCGAGGCCGCGAAACGGGCCCGGACGGTGGGCTCCCTTGAAATGAATATGCGACGTGTTTCAAGGCTTCCGCCTCTGGCCCGTTAGGACAATGTGCGATTGCTCCGGGACGAGGCGAAATTAGTTGTCGCAAGATTCGATATCAGGTCAAATATAGAAATGAGGTAAGGAAATGAAAAAGCAGAGCAGTAAGTCCAAAAGTAACACGAAAGCTGGCCGCAAACGAATCGAATTTCAGTTTCAAACAGATCCCAATTACGATGTCTATCTATCAGGTTCATTCAATAACTGGAATGGAGAAGCGACGAAATTGAAGGATACGTCCGGCACTGGCAAATTTTCCGTTAGCCTGTTACTTCCACCGGGCGAGCACGAATATAAATTTGTGGTTAATGGCGAATGGCATGTTGATCCGGAATGCACCGACTGGAGAACGAATGAATTCGGCACACTAAACAGCGTCATCATAGTTGATTAGTCACTATCATTAACCGACACATCACACAACACGCGAACTAACAAATAGAGCAAAAGGCTATTAATCTGCATCTTGGACGGGAGGACTCTGCAGATCATATCGTACAACAAATAGCCGTTGGCGATACTTTGATACGCGCGGTTATTCGCTGAGATACCTGGCGGCAAATCTACTCTCGCATTTACGGAAGAACCGCACGCTTTCCCTGGGACCAACTGGAGCGAGTTTATCGCGATCGCTGTTGGAGTTGCAATGTTGTGTGGCGCAAAAGCTGCTACCCATGGTATACCAGCAAGCGGTAGCTACCCCCCCACCCTCGCCAACGCGGAAATCCTGCTTCAAACAGCCCCTGATGAGCGTCTCAATTACCGCATTTTCTTTGTTCGACGATTCACGTTTAATTCGAGATGAGCTTACTGGGACATGAGCATCATATAGGCCAGGAATTAAGTAATATGAGTAAACAAATCGAGGTCAGCAGTGTACCTGAAGATTTTGCATCGCATGTAGCAGACCACTATCCAGATAAAATACAACATCGACTTAACGATACATCAAATCACAGCTATCTCCGTGATTTCGTTTTTGGTGCGGTGGACGGAACCGTCACAACTTTTGCAGTTGTATCCGGTGTCGTTGGGGCTGATTTGCCATCAGGTGTAATCCTCATTCTGGGTGCTGCTAACCTTGTCGGTGATGGATTCAGTATGGCGGCTGGCAACTATCTGAGTACCAGAGCGGACGAGCAGTTGCGTGAAAGAGCACGCCAAGTAGAAAAACGTCATATTGAGATATTTGCTGACGGTGAACGGGAGGAAATTCGCCAGATTTTTCTTAACAAAGGTTTCTCGGGCAAAGACCTTGAGCGAGCCGTCGATATTATCACGGGGGACCCGGATAAGTGGGTTGACACGATGCTAAAGGATGAGCTCGGATTATCGCTTCATGGACCGTCACCTTGGCGTGCGGCTTTTTCAACCTTTTGTTCGTTCATGTGTGTGGGCATTTTGCCGCTGTTGCCATTTATTCATCAATTCATCTTTCCAGATTCAGGGCTCCATCCATTCATTTGCAGTACAATCCTTACCGGTATGACCTTTTTTGGTATCGGAGCCGCAAAATCCCATTTCGTAGAACAACACTGGTGCCGTTCTGGAATCGAAACGCTTTTCGTAGGGGGAAGTGCTGCGGGATTAGCATATCTCATAGGCGCACTATTAAGGGATGTGGTGGTAATCTAAGTAGCTAGTGTCGTGTCCCATAAATAACTTGCATTTGAAAAGACGCTTGCCCGAAGCAGTCGATCTGGTGAAGATGCCGTTCGGTCTCGATCTCCCGCTAGGAGCGGAGCACGGTGGCGGAAGGGTTGTTTTTTATGACGGAGCCAAGATACTCCGGATCCCCTTATGGCGTAGCTATTTCGCGGGATGTATTCTCCTTGGAATCGCGCCGTGCACAGCAATGGTTCTGGTGTGGGGTAATCTTGCTCGAGCAAATGACGGACTCACTTTGGTCATGGTAGCAATCAATTCCCTTGCCATGTTGCTGCTTTATGGTGTCCTAGGCGGCTTTCTTCTGGGAGTTGGACGACTTCCGGTGCCGTGGCAGGCTTTGCTGCTTTCTATTGGGATTTACGTGGCCTTACCGTTAGTGACCGGATATTTCTCACGGCAATGGATCATTGCGCTCAAGGGCGAGAGGTGGTTCGAAGAGAAATTTCTTCGAATACTCACCCCAATCACGATTATCGCATTACTAATCACCCTTGTACTGCTGTTCAGTCTTAAGGGTGAAGTAATGCTCAATAGCCCTCTGACGATCGTTTGGATTGCCATCCCTCTCTTTATTCAAACTGTGGTGATATTTGGACTTGGCTATGCTGCTGCCAAGACTCTGAAGCTCAACTATGAAGACGCTGCTCCCGTTGCCATGATCGGTGCATCAAATCATTTCGAAGTTGCTATCGCGACTTCAACGATGCTCTTCGGATTGTCTTCCGGCGCGGCGCTGGCGACCGTCGTTGGTGTACTTATAGAAGTTCCCGTTATGCTGATACTCGTGAAGTTTTGTCTGCGAACTCAAGGCTGGTTTAGTTTAAAACACCAGAATTCGTGAACTACCAACTATCTAAGGATTTCATACCAACCTAACCTGAATAATTACCACCAGTATTCTGCTAAGAGCCCTAATCTCTGCTCAAATAAACCGATTGGCTTGACTTCACATCTTAGTGAATGAAAATTCACTTTCACCGTGGCGCCTTCTCCAATCGTATTATTATGAACGAGTTAAGTTCTCTCGCGACGAATCGCGTGAATTAATCAGGCTAATGCCCTGATAATCAGATTAATATTTTCTAGGCGGGGTTTTCCCTTCGCAGACAGCGCTTTTTGTAGCCCCTGCCTGGTCATCCCTGCTTTACGAGCAACCTCGGAGATCCCTTTTACACGTGCAATAATGCGCAAAGAAGCAAGCAAGGCGCCTGCATCACCGTCTTTCGCAAATTCTTCAAAATTCTCGGCGAGAAAGCTTTTGAAAAGTCCCTAAAATCGCATTCCGGTTGTGCATTCGCAACGAAGCACTTCTGACACAATACGTATACACCTCTCCCGCTCCTGAAACTCACCACTACGCGTCCGCCGGGCAATCGCCCTCCGCCTCGACCACCCTAATCATAAAACAACATCTCTCCTTCATCACTGTTGTCTCACTCCACGGCATTTTTCTGTTCTCCTGCGAGATTATTCCAGGCAGAGATCCCCGGCCCAAGTCATGGGTGGAATTAGCGGTGATAGCGGTCATATTATCCCCATCGTCATTGAGTTTTCGACCTGGCGTCGCCCAAGTGGCTTCCGCCGTTGCCTGGGCCGGCTATGGCGCGACATGATGCGGGTTGAAACTATACCGTTTCGACCGCGGCGGATTTCGCCAGGCTCAACATAGATCTTACGCAATCAGTTTGAAGTCATCTCCGCATTCTCGGAGGCCGTCTACGGACCGAAAATTGTACTGCTTGCAGTATACATCAATGCTATGAAAAAAAAAATACAGGTCACTACTCACGAACGACAGGCTGAAGACGATAAGCGTTTTTGGCGATCTCAAACACCCGAATATCGATTGGATGCACTCGAGCAATTGCGCTTGGAAGCGGGAAATTTCGTCTATGAATATCCAGCAAGACTTCAAAGAGTTATTACGGTTACTCGAAAAGCATCACGTTGATTACATGGTCGTTGGCGGTTATGCCGTTGCTTTTCATGGTTTCCCCAGGTTTACGAAAGATCTTGATATTTTCTATTCAGGTTCGCAAGAAAATATTGACCAAATAATCGATGCTCTGTGCGAATTCGGATTTGCGAAAACAGACCTGTCTGCGGACACCTTTTCGGAGGTAGGAAATATCATAACCTTTGGGGTAGCACCCGTCCGAGTCGACTTTATTAATGCTATCGACGGAGTGACATTTGAGGAGGCCGAAAAAGGAATTATCAGAGGGCGCTACGGGGATATAGAAGTGAATTTCATCGGCAAAAAAGAGTTAACTCGAAATAAGGAGTCAACTAACCGAACGCAGGACAAAGCGGATGCCGAAAAGCTGTCTTAACCAGCCTGATTCAGGCATCAATTTCGTTGGATTTTCTTCCTAATCGTAATCCCTTCCCAAATTTCACCTCGATAAACCAGAAAGATTACGATTAAGAGTACGAGTAAGATTAGGAATGTTCGCTTATTTTAACACTACCGTGATCCAAATAAGTAACAAAGAACCTAAACCTTCCAAATAGGCAAGCGCGTGGCCACGAGGGTTTTCGTCCAGGCAATTATACGGAACGTCGCCATTTGAATGCGGGACGAAAAATCGTAACGGTCTAACTAAAGAACCGGTGACAGCAAACGTACCAGACTTTCGATCGTATCACGCAGGACACCGGCTTTTAATGTTGGCTCATTACTCTCTTCGGCTATAACCTCCAACCACTCTTTAATTCGTACGATCGTCGCTTTATCGTATAAAAAAGCACCAACTTCAAAGTTATAAAGTAAACTGCGTATATCGATGTTGGCAGACCCGACAATTGCCAGCTCCTGATCCATCAATACCGCCTTCGCATGCAGCATGACAGGATGAAATAAAACACGGATACCGTTTTGCTTAAGTTCACGTAAATAAGTCCCACGAGCCAAATCAGCCAGCAGATGATTCGATCTATGTGGTATGATTACGGTAACGTCGACACCATTTCTGGCAGCAATGATTAATGCTTGAATCAGGACTACTTCCGGAACGAAATATGGGGTGACAATCCAGAGGCTCGATTGGGCCGTAAAGGCAGCTGAAAGAATGGCATGATATAATGGATCACCTTCAATATCCGGCCCGGAAGGAACGATTTGTACCGCCCCTCCGTTCTCGACCGCAGGAGATCGGGAGTAACTATCCGATAATTTCTTTCCGCTGGCAAATCCCCAGTCAGAGCGGAATATTTCGCTATATAGTCTGACCGACGGGCCTTCGATAACAAAGGAGATATCTTTCCATTGATCTGTTGTTGTCTGCTTGCCGATGTATTCTTTGCCGATATTCGCACCTCCGGCCCATACCTTGATACTGTCAAAAATGGCGATCTTCCTGTGGTTGCGCAGGTTCGTCCGCCCCGTGAACGGCATGCGCAACATCGGCATGAAACTTTCTACCTGACCTCCAGCTTCGAGTAACGGCACTAGTGTCTTGCGCCGTAGCATGAAGGAGCCGAATCTGTCCAGCAAAACCCTCACTTCAACGCCTTCGGCAGCACGTTTTGCCAGCAACTCTATAATTTCTTTTCCGACCAGGTCATTCGCTAATACATAGGTGGCAATATGAATATGGTGTTTAGACTCATTGATCAGATTGATCAGTTGCGAATAAGCCGTAACGGCATCTGTACATAGCCTGACGGTATTGCCTTCCGTTGCGCCAGGAATACCATATCTCCGCAACATTCGGTCAATTCTATGACACTGCTCTGGTGGGACGACATGCTCTTCCACCAGATGAATGGCAGATTTTGTTCTGATAATCCGCTGCAACTTTCGCCCTCCAAAGAGCAGATACAGGGGAACACCGATATATGGCAATAAGATGATAAGAAGTAGCCATGCACTGGTTCCTGCAGGCGTGTGGCGCTGGCGAATGACATGCACCAGGAGCAGAGCCGCGCATACAAACCCGGCCCAAAAAACTAAATATGATGCTGCTAATGTCCACATAACTGATATTATCACCGATTTGGTGCTGGTGTGTCGTGCCGTTATTTCATTTGCATTTTACGCGATGCATATTGGTGCGGCAATGTCTGCTGCCGCCCAAACGAGACTCGCCCATGTGAGCGTTTCCGCGCGGCGGATCACGCTAATGTGCTTGGCCGCCGTGGCGGGTTGCGCTTCTTTTGACATTGAACGGCGTTAGCGAATTCGAAATTACCACGGGAAACTCTCGCGTGCGGTCGTGAATGATCGTCAGCATAATTTGAGAGGATTAAAAATGAAATCCGGAATCGTGTTGTCAGATTTGCACATTTTCGCTCAGCGCTCCAATGCCGGACATTATATCAAAGTGTTGCACGAAGCGATGGACACAGCAGATTTTCTGGTATTGAATGGAGATATATTCGACTTTAAATGGTCTGTATTGCCGGGTATTGAAGAAACCCTAGCAGAAGCGATAAACTGGCTGCGTGTTTTGTCGGAAGCGCATCCGCATTGTACAATCTTTTACATTTTGGGGAACCATGATGCGTTGGAGATATTCGCTGTAGCGCTTGAGAACCTTTCGAAAGAGATTGCCAATTTCTTCTGGCACCCGACACATCTTCGTATCGATGACGCACTTTATCTGCACGGTGATTTGCCGTTGCGGGGCAAAAAACCGTTTCAACGGTCGCTGAAGCCGTTCATTGCAATGAAACGCAAACACATGCATTTACTTTACAATGTAACCGTGCACTCGCGCTTGCATCGCGCGTCAGAGTTGTTCATAAGTAAAAGCTTGTGTGCGGCGAAAATACTTTCCGTTTTTGACAAGCACCCCACTCCTGTTCTTGATGATATTGCAGACGTCTACTTCGGGCACACTCATGTAGCATTTTCAGACTTTAAATTCAAAGGCATCACCTTTCATAACACGGGAGCCACGATCCACGGCGTCAAAACCAATATGATGAAGTTTTCCATTCAGAAGTCAGAGAGAATTCATTAAACAGCCTGCAATTCGGCCTGCTCTCACTACCATTACCATCAACTGCATCCAAAATTCTATTCAATTTCTTAAAAACAATCAAATTGAACTGAAACAACGATCCAGATCACGCTCCCGCTCCTAAAACTCACCACTAGACCTAAAATAAGCAACATTCCGATTCGTATTCTTACTCTTACTCGTCATCGTAATATTTCTCGTTTCCCGAGGTGAAATTTGGAAAGGGATTACGATTTCGATTGGTCGTCCCGCGGACTCATCCTTGATGGGATGGTTGTGAACGCGGGTCAGCGGTCGTTCATGTGGGGGGGAACCTTCTTCTCCCTACCATTCTGCCTTGCTTTCCATCAAGTTAGCGGCCGCATACAATTCAATAAATCAGAAATTTCAACGGTGGCAATACCAGAAATGATATCCGACATGGCGTAGGGAATAACCAGTTCGCCATTGTGGATAAGCGCGCCACAGGTATAAACGACATTGGGTACATAACCTTCCCGCTCATCCTCGCGCGGGATTAATAGCGGCTCGTCCAAACGTGCGATCATTTTTGCCGGATTTTCAAGATCAAGGAGTATCGCACCGATTGAATACTCACGCATGGGACCAACCCCGTGGGTCAATACCAGCCAGCCCTCATTGATCTCCAGTGGAGAGCCGCAGTTGCCGATCTGAAAATACTCCCAGGGATATTCAGGTCGTTGGATTATTTCGGAGTTCTGCCAACAGTAAATGTTGTCAGAAAACATGATATGATTGTTTTCTCCATCCTGTCGTGACAGCATTACATATTGTCCACCTATTTTGCGAGGGAAAAGCGCCATGCCCTTATTCTGCACGGCCTCTCCATTCATGGTGCTGATACTAAAATTGACGAAATCCATTGTTTTGATTAATTGGGGAAGGATCTTGAAGCCGTTGTAAGCGGTATAGGTCGCATAGTAGATAACCTCGTCATCCTCATCGTAAAACTGCACAAAGCGGGCGTCTTCAATACCGCGACTTTCGTTTTCGGATACCGGGAAGATAACCCTTTCAGAGATCGTCTGATCCGGCCTGAAATCCAAGTCGTAATTGGAGTTGGCGAGCCAATACATAATTTTGAATGTTTCACTCTGTCGCGCTTCCGAGAAAGTCGGCGCGGACCGAAGGGCTTCAATGTTCTCTCTCAACTCGGCCTTGGTAAAATGTTCGGGTAAACGTTTCAGAATACATGCAGTTGTTTCGTCGCAAGCGTCAATTTCACTGAGTTTCGACAGAAAACGATGCCGATCATACATCTTATTCAAGCGCAGGTTCGGTGTGCCCACGTAGTTGCTGACCGGGTCCCACAAAACGGTATTGTGCTGGTCCAGGACGCCGCTCCGAAATACAATTGAGGAAATATGACCTTCACCGGTGCCACGGAGGCTCATAATAAATCGCAAATTTCCATCATCCACCCCACCCTGATCAGGGTGGGAGACAATCGACGGGTTGAACAAGGCCGCAGATTCAATCGAGTATTCCATTGTGAAATAGGCGCCGATTAGAGCCTGTTTGGTGGCGGCGAGCGTGGAATCCTGGGGAATATCGTCTTTTACTAAATCAAAGTGTCGCTTAAGACGCTTCTGATATTTTTGTGCCGTTCAGAAAAATCGAGCATTATTTGGGTCAAAAGCTCTTCGGATTCGGTGTCATCCAGGTCGATTATATGTTGGATGATTCGCCGCCGACGGTCTTGGTCATCGGGAATGTGAGGGCGTGCAATAACACGTGATGGGTCCCGCGATATTTTTTGCTTTTTTCTTTTAACCTTCGGCTTTCGAACTTTTGTTTTATCCATAAGTATTGATTTTTCAGGGGAATTTGGAAAGGGATTACGATAATGATTACGAGTACGACTACGAAGAGAATTTCAGCCGTACATATTGCGCTGTATACTCAAAATACGAGTGGTGAACCTGTCGTTTAAAGACTGCTATTCCGAGTGTTTGAAATATATCTTCAACATCATAACGACCGTGACTGTCCAAGCCAAAGCATATTAGTGCTCTTATCACGATATGCGAGAGCGACAAAGGATGTTTGGCCTTTCTGTCAAAATTTTCTGAGTCCTTGAATTGAACCAGCCAATCGTAAAGCGTTAGACTTGGAGTAAGCTCAATAGGTTCCAGTGAATTTCGGTCCGTCAGGTCTGGTAGCAGGGCGATAATCAGGAATAGGTCGTGTCGCAGTTGTGGGGCCCCTTCGATGTTTCTTATTCCCATCCTCAGGAACTGCTCCCCCGTTTCGAAAATTTCCTGCATCAGGATAATAATGTCGTTGACACGAGGCGGACTTATTGGTTTCTCAGATTGCAATTGATCACCTAATGCCCCAACATATTTCCGCAGTTGGCGAAGAGTATTCGTATCCACGGGAATTAATAAGTGCTTCCGGATTTTCGACACAGTTTTGTCGGTTATCGATTTTCGTGCGTTCTTGGTATGACCTTCTTTCATGGTATACTGCAGGCAGTTGATTTTGGGTCCGTAGACGGACTCTCCGCATAAGCGGCAGAGTCGTCCCGTACTCACGGGATCCACGCCAGTGCGGGACGGCTTTGGATTTATCAGCTATAAGATACCGAACGATATTTTTGTGACCGTTGGAGTTCGCGCCTACGCAGTCGCGGGGCGTGGTATTTCTTATCGGAAACTTAAAGCCCACGCCCCGCGACTGCGTGGGCGCGAACTCCAACATGCGCCTTAAACGAGTCTCGTCGCCTTAACTTAATGACATCTGCCGAGGGGTGTCATCAAACCAAGAATGACTTCTTCTCCAACAAACTGGTATTGAATGAGTAAGGCCTATAGTGGCGGATCGCGGAACTCGGCGTAGATCCCGCGGTTATTTCTTCCCGGGCCCCCCCTTTTTTGCGTCCTGGAATTTTTTCTTCTTCTTGGCCAGGGCATTTCCTTTTTCTTTCTTCTGACTCGATAACTTATTCATTGACTTTGGGGATTTGTCTCCCATAATTGGTGCTCCTTATGTTTGGATTTTTCTGATATATACCGCAAGCGATACAATTTTCGGTCCGGATGACCGAGACTCTCCGCACAAGCGGAGTGGTCCCGTACTCACGGGATCCACGCCACTGCGGGACGGCTATCCGGACCGCTCATGCGGTCCGCACGAGCGGACTCCGAGAATACGGAGAGAGATCGTGGGCAGTCTTTATAATTTATCAATATTCGCGGGGCACGTCATCACTGATTGCCGCTGGGAGGGTTGACTTGAATGACGTTGCCATCCGGGGACATACCTTTCAGGAATTTAAAAAGGTCACTGTTCGTGGAAAGGACAAGGGTCGTATTCTTCGAAATGATCGACTTATAGGCCTGCATGGTGCGTGTAAATTCATAGAACTCCACCGCCTGTGGACTCTGGTTATACGCCTTTGAGTAAACCTCGGTGGCGGTTGCGTCTGCTGCGCCACGAATTTCCTCGACTTGTCGATACGCTTCCGACTGGATTTTATTCAGGTCACGCACACGATTGCCGCGGATTCTAGCGGCCTCGCCGTTACCCTCTGACAGGAAGCGTTCCGCAATCTGCCGTCGTTCGCTGATCATACGATCGTAGATCTTCGGACGCACGCTTTCATTGTAGTTAATGCGCTTGAACCGGATATCGAGCAATTCGATACCAAATACCAAAACTTTTTCGGCGGCTGCAGCAAAGATCTCCTCCTCGACCAGTTTGCGCCCCTTCTGGATCGGCACCAATGCCCCCATATCCAGCTTCCGTTCCGCATCCGTCAGGAGGGTGTCGCGCAACGGTGTGCGCCCCTTGGTGGTGCGAATAATCTCGATCAGCTCATGCTTGGCAACCGCATTACGAGTTTCACTACCTAAAATATCATCCAGTCGAGATTGAGCGCTTCGTTCATCGCGCAACCGAAGAAAATACTGGAGGGGATCTGTAATTCGCCAGCGCGCGAAAAGGTCGACTGAGATGTAAAGTTTATCCTTCGTTGGCATATCGGATGGATTCCCGTCCCACTCGAGAATCCGCTTGTCGATCGGATTGATTTCCTGGATGAAGGGTACTTTAAACTTCAGACCGGCCGAAGTCACAGCCGTGCCGACAGGCTTGCCGAATTGGGTGATAATCATTTGCTCGACTTCATTCACCGTATATACCGAACTCATCAGGACGTACGTTCCAATACCTAATACTATAATGATCGCTACTTGTTTGAAGTTATTCATAGTTGATCTCCTTTCTGGGAATCAAGATTCAGCAATGGCAGGATGCCGCGCATCTGTTCATCGACAATGATCTTTGAGCGGATCCCTGGCATAACGTCCTGCATCGTCTCGATATAAATGCGGCGGCGAGTGACCTCCGGGGCCTTGGTGTATTCCACCAACAAGGCGCTGAAGCGAGCGACGTCGCCTTCTGCTTCGTTGATCCTCTTGAGCCGGTAGCCGTCGGCCTCGCGGATCCGCTGATCCTTCTCGCCCTCGGCCAGCGGGATCACCTTGTTGTAGTCGCGCCGGGCTTCGTTGATCAGCTTCTCCTTCTCCTGCTGGGCCTGGTTGACCTCGTTGAACGACTCCTGCACCGGCTCGGGTGGATTGATGTTCTTCAATTGCACCTGGTCGATGCTGATCCCCATGGCGTACTTGGTCGAGAGCGCCTGCATCTTGGTGAGCGCTTCCGTTTCGATTTCCTGTCGGCCGATGGTGATCACCTCGTCCACGGTGCGATCGCCTACGACTTCCCGCATCACGGATTCGGAGACGTAGCGGAGGGTTTCACTCGGTTCCCGAACCTCGAAGAGGTACTTGACCGGATCCGAGATGCGGTATTGAACCACCCATTCCACCAGCGCGGCGTTCAGGTCACCGGTCACCATCTGCGTTTCCTGCTTTCCGGCGCGAGTGCGAGAGCCCTGGTACGGATCGCGGGCGCCCGGTGTCGTGAACCCGAACTCCTGCTTCAACTGTCGCTTGACGGGAACGATGGTGGTCGTATCGATGCCGAGCGGCAGCTTGAACTGCAGTC
>JAJFLP010000112.1 GCA_021772635.1 Verrucomicrobiota bacterium
AGAATACCTGCTGCTGCGTAGCGGAAACAAGGGCGATGAACCTGTGCTTGTGCGCTTGCAGCAGTCTTACGAACTTGACCGCATTGTAGCGCTTGTCGCGCAGTATTACGATACGGATAATGAATCGATTCTTACACGCCGTTCCGGCTTCCGCGAAGCCCGTCGAGTCGCGATGCATTTAGCGAGTCATTATTGCCGAGGCATTTACAGTTTGAAGGACCTGGCCGCGAAATTTTCAGTTACCGGGGGCGCGCTATCCCAAGCGCGCGACAAGGTTTCTCAGGATAACTCACCTCCCGTTGTAAAGGCCTTGAAAAATCTACATCAGGAGATAAAAACTGCGAAATAAAGGTGTGACCCTAATGCCTCGCTTCAGCGAACGGTTGGATCACCTACTGGTATGGAACGCAGTGGAATACCAGTTAGAGTGAATTCTATTGTTAGCGATCCATTTCATCCATTAAGGGCAATACATTCAACTTGCCACTGCGAAATCTGAATATCAAAACTGTGATCCTCATGCCAATCCATTGAATATGACAATTCGAATTCCTGTCTGACGGAATCTGTAATGTTGACAGCGTCGAGAGTTGTATGCTTCCAAATTTCTTCCTGTGAATCGAGTAGTGGGAAATCCGGATCATCTTCGGGGTCCGTATTCTCGCGATAGTTCGAATATTGCTCAAAAAGGATTTCGGTGATACCTGGTCTTATGTCGATGAAGCGTGAGGTGAGTTCTTGGAACAGCTCGCGTGCGGCTGGGCTAGGATTCGACTTATCCCCAGGGATCAACACTTGCACGTCTTGGCCCTGGAATTCAACCTGACCCATCCAAAAACCTGCCGGGTCCAAGTCAACTAATCCAAACACTGGATCATTGTAGGGTTCTGATTTCTTGAACAAGTTGAAAAGTCCCACTATTACTCTCCTTTGCTAATGACTTAAATGAGCCACATCCAATCCGAGGAAATTTCGATTGGAAGTGGCTGTTTATTGGCAATTTCAACAACCCAAAATCGCGCACGATTATTGGATTTTGGCTCAATTATTTTTTTCGACCGGGTGCATGATCGTTGTAACCAATTCATCATTACGGTCATAGACTTCGAAAGAATGATTAACGTTTGCCCGAATTAAAGCATTCGATATAATATTGGCGTCACGTATCATCTCATCAACAGATTCGGCATCCGCTTCGATAACAGGATCGGCTAAATCACCACCATATTGCTGAAAACGAAAATGTGTGCAGTCGTTTACTGTCAAAGCGTAACGGCCTACCGATACGTTCAAACCTGACGAGCGTAGGATATCTGTCATACGCTCTTTCGGCTTGGGCCAAGCTACATCACCATAAAGATATGCTGGGGTATCTTTCATGTTGTCGAATGCGTCAGAGTTGAGTGACCTTCGGCCTACGATCGAGCTTGCTCGTTGCTTAGGCCGTAGGTCACTCCAACGGGTTGTTAGCCAGAGCGCGTAGCGCGGCGGCTATCAAGCCGGGGGAGCGCAGCTCAACTCTGACGCATTAGCGCAGGCCGCGCAAGCGGTCTGCGCTAACGACAAGGATAACTCACGGAGTATACTGCGGCTGGCCGCGGTATAAACCGTTGATGTTAATCCATTTGTTATGATTTTTGGATCGCCTCTATATTTACGTTGTAAATACAGCCAAGAATTCGAAATATCACGAGACACACGGCGACGAATTGATGCTCAATTAACTTCTGTGTAATCGTGTTGGTACTTTCATAACATTTAACAAATGGCTGATGTCTAGATTTATTGCTATGAGCTATCTGCGAGTAAACGAAACCATCCATAATCTCTCTGTTCGTCAGTCGGTTCTCGTTAATCTTAAATGGAAAATCGGTATCTAAAAATTCATTCAGTATCTTCCTGTTTTCAGAAATGCATCCCAATAAATTCTGATTCTCCATTTTCTTATAGGCTTTCTCAATGTTTGAAATAGATGTTGGTTCATTGTTCTGAATGAAGAATCGTAAATTCAATACAAAACCATCAATGGCTTGTTCTCCGGGAGCTTTGTGATCATCCTTCGGTCTATTGTTGACAAATTCCCATGAAAGTTTAAGTCCTTTCTCCTTAACATACTGAATCAAGCTTGAACGGCTGAGCTTAAGATACTTCTCGTTGAATAAGTTTAATGTCTCTTTGGTATTCATAACGTCAGGGATAACTCACGGTCTATACTGGGGCTTGCCGCCCCAGTATAGACCGTTGATGTTCATCCCATTGTTCGCTGGGTGATCTGATACAGTCACAATTTGAGTGGATAGCCATTCTTTCTTAACACGTGAACTCCGCCGAGCGAATATATGACGATTATCATCGAATTCCCGGCGATGAACCAGGGATCGTTCCGGCCTAGGACAAAAGTGTGTTCAAACGTGTTGATATTGGGAAGGCCCACATTTATGGTGACATGAACCGATTTGTTAATTCTAACGGCTTTGTTTGAGATGACCTTCGCAGGCACCAATTGTCCAGATCGCGCAAGGTTCTTTAATTTTCTTAATTTTTGCAGACGATTCCGAGGACCGAGAAAACTATATCTTAATAAGCCCAAACTTAATAGACCTCCGAAAATAATGCCTCCCCACCTTTGAAATCGGCTTTCGTACTGCCAGGAACTTACAGCGATATTAGGATTCTCAAGGAGGTATCGAACTTTCATGGCATCACCCTCGGACGGACCGTATATGAATCTTGTGAATTTTGCATGAAAATTGTTCCGTTGTTGAGGAGAACTAAAGAAATAGACGGTCATGTCGTAATGCCTGAAGCCATATTTTGATTGTCTCACGCTACCCTTGTAAACCACCTCTCCAATGGCGGCTTCGCCCGACGACCATATGCGGGCCACTCTTCGTACGTCCTGAAACACACCAGATACAACCCACATCAGTCCCACTCCAAGAACCAACATGGAAATTCCAAGCAAGAAGGCAACTATGTACTGCTTAGGAGCGTAGGAACCATCTATTGTAAATGGGCCGGAGTGAGGAAATGATTTGATAGATGCTATACTCATCGTGTTACCCGGTTAAAATCGCACCAAAGCAAGTTAGTATGTTTTCCGGAATGTTTCGCATTCTTTTCGTCAGAAAGATTGGAAGAATGTTCTTAGTGAACTCCCCATACGAGTTCCTTTCTTCCGTTGCAATTGATATGTCATTCGTGTGACGTAACACATCCCCAGCCGTAACGATGAGAATATTTATGTAGCGAACGCTGTAAATGAGCTACATCCGATCCGACGCAACTCTGTATGAAATCATCCGATTGATGGTCAGGCAGTCAACCATAAATCGGGCGCGATTATTGGATGTTGGCTCAATTTTTTTGTTGGCCTTTGGGTTCGTCGGAGGTACTAGTTTCGTCCCCGGATGACTCAAGCTCTATACCCAATGAGTCAGCCAAGATTCCTACCACTGCAGGTATCCCCATCTTCAATGCGAACAGTCCGGGAACTCTCAACTCCTGCTGGCCTTCTTCCGGTTTCTCTCCTGAATAAAGGATAACACCGTTCTCGACCTCTGCTGCTTTAATCTGTCCCCAATCGGAATAAAGCCTGCCAGGCGTCTTAACATTCTCAAGTTGCCGTCGTATCTCTTCCGCGTCGGGAGAACATGGCTCCAATTGGTGTGCGAAACTGTTCCTTATATCGCGAAGGGTCTTTAGGTCACTGAATAATTCGTCATCAATCCAGCCGGCACAGTAAGCGACCTTAATCTTGGAGGCAAGGCCATGGAATGGACCGCCGCAGTCATACAGCGACTTACGAATCTTAGCACGCCCCTTTCCAAATTCCGTAGCAAGTTTCCGTTCCAACATGTAATCAATCCATGAGAGAACAAGGATGATCGTTCCCCGCGGCGACTCGTGCTCAAGTGCGAGTTGAACTCGTTGCAAGATCTCGGTGCTGATCTGTGTCTTTCTGCTCATGCGTTTGTGGCTAACGTCAAGGTCAGCTACGCAGTATCGTCAGAGGAAGGAACGACCGGCGGCGGTACTGCGTTAGACTGGACCGTTTTGTTGGCCGGTGAAAGTCTGTCAAAGGACTCTGGTTTGATGTTGGGAACCTTTGCCAATACGTCGTAAAACTTCTTCATATCTCCGCGCTTGGCTCGTTGCGATATATAAGCTTCTGCTTCGAGAGCTGCTAATTTTTCGGCTAGAGCTGTACTGATTAGCTGATTTACCGAGATGCCGTCCCCTTGAGCGACACGACGGGCATTTTTATGAAGCGATTCTGATAATCGTAAACTAAGCGTACTCATGATTCCCTCACTAAAGTTAAGAATTGATCCGGTGTAATAGCTTGTATGCCAAATCGGTCAATTCCGATAAAGTCTCGCAAGTTGTAGGTGATAATCACTGATGCTTGAGATGCCACTGCAAGTTCTAAGACCATATCATCCTTGGGATCGCGTAGTAACGGCCTCCAAAGAAAATATATTTGCTGTTCAACAGAACGTGCAGCAAACGCATCGAGAAAGTTGTCGATATCCGAAGGCAATAAGTGCGGGAATGAACCTGGCCGATGCAAAACGTCTTCGTACTCAAAAAATAATGGCGGAGATACGACCGGTTGATAAATCCCAGAATCCAAAAGTGACAGTAATTGGTAAGATGCGCCTTGCCTTGAACGCAACGCCGAAAATATTACGTTTGTATCAATTACTACCTTGATCATATGGTATTATATAACATACCATTCAACGTTGCAATCTTTTCCCAGTAGAGTAACCGCGGGGGGTTAAGCCCGAGGTCCTCGTCGAACCGTAGATAGACCCTATTCGAAAAGGGGCCAAAAATCGGCCCCGGCTGGACTTGTCGATCACCCGTTATCGATTTTTTGTGAATTTAACCGTTTGGGTTAAGTATTTTTTCGATTTTTTTGCTGATACTGCCGAATGTCGGCAGACCCCTGACATGCCGGTCCCATTTGGGATGTCTATTATTGATTTTTTCCTTATCGCACAGCGGCGCTACGCCGCCTTTGACTTCGCTTGACATGACCGCGATTTTCCCTGACGGTCACATTCGTGGCTGATTCGCCAGAAATTGTAAGCGATCACCTTCTCCAACATTTCGCTGCGAACACCAGAGATGCCACGACGGTGAAATTGACCGAATTCAAAGCAACGCTTGCCAACAAACAT